>NZ_JBFUAZ010000381.1:0-4209 GCF_056406035.1 Polaromonas sp. P1_E1_2
GCAACAAGAAGCACCGCGAAGACGTGCAACAAGAAGCACCGCGAAGACGTCAAGGTCGGCGGCTATTTTGTTCCCGAGCAGCGTGTGGTGCTCCAGGACTACTACGGCAAGCAATTCAAGTCCGGCCATTGCCCCCCGGGCCTTGCCAAGAAAAACAACGGCTGCATGCCTCCCGGCCAGGCCAAAAAATACGCCATCGGGCAACCGCTGCCTGCCGGCGTGGTGTATTACCCGGTGCCTGCATCGGTGGTGGTGCGTCTGGGCCCTCCGCCCTCGGGCCACAAGTATGTGCGTGTCGCCACCGACATCCTGCTGATTGCGCTGGGCACCAGCATGGTGGTGGATGCCGTCCAGGACCTGGGGTCTCTCTAAGGCCTTCCGGGTTTGCGGCGCTTCGGCTGCGGCCCGGGTTGCCACGCTTTCATGCGTTCCATGACCAGGTCATGCAATGCCTGCGCCGCCACGGACAGGCTGCCTTCCTGCCGGCGCACGGTATAAATTTTTCGTGACAGGCCAGGCGTGGCCAGCGGCCGCGTCAGCAGGTTCTTTCGCTCGAAGTGAAAGAGCGTGAGCGCCGGCACCACGCTGATGCCGATGCCTGCCTCAACCATACCGGTAACCGTCGCCAGCTGGTCGACTTCCAGCACCGTATGGGTCTGCAACGGGTGCAGCGCGGCGTCCAGAGCCTGGCGCACGCTGCTGTTGCGCGACATATGGATAAACGGGAAGGCTGCCAGTTTCTTCAGTGTCAGTACTTTTTCCGTGGCCAGGGGATGATCCGTGCGGCAGACCAGGTGAAAGCGGTCGGTGCAAAGCAGCTGCGTGGTCAGGCCCGCGTGCGTGGCGCCCGTTGAGGCAAGCGCGAAGTCGGCCTTGCCGCTGCGCACCAGCTCGATGCAGGCGTCAGACAGCAGGTCGCTGAGTTTCAGGTCAATACCGGGCGAGGCCTGCCTGAACTCCGCAAAGATGGAAGGCAGCCAGCCTGCCGCAAGCGAGGGCAGGGCCGCCACATGCACGCGTCCCTTGCGGCGCTCGACGTGATCGCTCAGTTCACCCACCGCGGCGCTGAAGTCACCCAGCAATTGCCGCGCCGGCGTTTCAAACAAGCGTCCTTCGGCCGTCAGCTGTACGCTGCGTGTGTCGCGGTCAAACAGCCGGGTGTTCAGCTCCGCTTCCAGGGTCTGGATCAGCGCGCTGAACGCAGGCTGCGACAGGTGGCAGGCGGCAGCGGCCCGGGTAAAGCTGCTCAGCTCCGCCAGCGCCAGGAATGCCCGCAGCTGGCGTGTCGACAGGTTGGGGCTGCGTGCGGGCAGGCGGGCCGCATTTTTCGGGGTGGTGGTGGATGCGGCCATTAATCTGATTTTCAAGTCAATCGATAGGAATTTTGCATTTTACAAATAAAAGGCGGGGGCTTAAATTCATGGCATCCACCGCTTGGCCATGATGATCCCTGCCGCCCTCGCTCCCCACACCGCCACACCGCCCGCCAGCCTGCTGATCGGTTGCGCGGCCGGCTTTTCGGGTGACCGTGTGGATGCGGCCGGCCCGGTGGTAGACACCCTGATCGCGCGGGGCGGGCCGGCCTTCCTGATTTTCGAGACGCTGGCCGAGCGCACGCTGGCGCTGGCGCAATTGCGCCGCCGTGCCGACCCCGGCGCGGGCTTTGAGCCGTTGCTGGACGACATGCTGCGTCCCGTGCTGGCGCGCTGCCTGCAGCACCACATCCGCATCGTCAGCAACTTCGGTGCGGCCAACCCGATGGGCGCGGCGCGGCATATCCAGGCCATGGCCCGGGAGCTGGGTTTGCCTGCACCGCGTATTGCGGTGGTCGAAGGTGATGACCTCTCGGAAGAACGGCACCGCGAGCTGCTGCGCACCCAGCTGGGCAGTGCGATGGACGGCATCCGCATGGTCAGTGCCAATGCCTACATCGGTGCTGAAGCGATTGCCGCTGCGCTGAACGCCGGCGCGCAAATTGTGGTGGCCGGCCGCGTGGCCGATCCATCGCTCGCCGTCGGGCCTGCCATGTCGCACTTTGGCTGGCGTGCCGATGATTGGGACCTGCTGGCACGCGCCACCATGGCCGGCCATTTGCTGGAGTGCGGAGTGCAGGTTTGCGGCGGTTATTTTGCAGACCCCGGCTACAAGGACGTTCCCGATTTGCACGCCGTCGGCTACCCGATTGCCGAAATCAGCGCCGACGGCAACTGCATCATCGGCAAGGCTGCCAACACAGGCGGGCTGGTGAACCTTGCCAGCGTCAAGGAGCAGTTGTTGTATGAAGTGCATGACCCTGCCGCCTACCTCACRCCCGATGTGGTGGCGGACATCAGCRCRGCGCAGATTGAACARCYYGGCCCYAATCGCGTGGCGCTGAGCGGTGTGCGCGGCCATGCCCGGCCWCCCAGCCTGAAGGTCAATCTCTGCCATGAGGGCGGCTGGCTGGCCGAAGGTGAAATCTCTTACGCCGGCCCGCGCGCCGAGGCCCGCGCCCGGCTGGCGGCCGATGTGCTKCGCCGGCGCCTGCCGGCCCTGGCGCTGCGGGTAGACCTGATAGGCGCGCTCAGCGTCATGGGCGACGACGCCGGCAGCCTCCTGGCCGCAACACCGGCCGGTGACGCGCGCGATGTACGCCTGCGCGTGGCTGCCACACACACCGACCGCGCTGAGGCCGAGCGGCTGACGCGGGAAGTCACCGCCCTGTACTGCTGCGGACCGGCCGGCGGCGGCGGCGTGCGCACGGCACTGACACCAAGGCTCAACACCTTGCCCTGCCTGGTGCCCCGAGACGCTGTGAAGGTGTCGTTCAGGATGCTCGATACCGCAGCGCTGGCTACCGCAGGGGAGGCCGCATGAGCCAGGCCATGATCACGGTCCCGCTGTACCGCGCCGCGCACGGGCGAACCGGCGACAAAGGCAACCGGTCCAACATCAGCGTGATTGCCTGGCACCCGGACCTTTATCCCGTGCTGCGGGCGCAGGTGACGGAGGCCGCCGTGGCGCGCCACTTTGCCCACCGCAAGCCCAGTCGTGTGCAGCGGTTTGAGCTGCCTTTGCTGGGCGCCCTGAACTTTGTGCTCGACGACGTGCTCGACGGCGGCGTGAATGACGCGCTCAACCTCGACACGCACGGCAAGTCGCTTTCATTCTGGCTGCTGGATTTACCTATCGAAGTGCCAGCAGCGCTGGCGGGCCTGCTCGCCGGGGGAGACCAAACTTTTTAACGGAACCGATTCACCAGGACACCAGGACACCAAGACGAGATCAACAACGTCAGATACGCCTCATCACAACATCAGGAGACAACATGAAAACCGCCACTCAAAAATCCATACACAGCCGCATCCGCCCCGCCTTGCTCGGCATTGCCGCGCTATGGGCCATCGCGCCCCTCGCCGTGCCCATGGCGGCTCAGGCGCAGGGCTTTCCTGAAAAGCCGATCACCTTTGTCGTGCCGTTTGCGGCCGGCAGCGCAACCGACCAGCTGGCGCGCGCCATCGGCCAGGCCGTGACCAATGACAGCAAAGTCAGCGTGGTGGTGGACAACAAGCCCGGCGCCAACAGCTTCATCGGCGCCCAGGCAGCCGCCAAGGCAAAGCCCGACGGCTACACCGTGTTCATCACCACCAACACCACGCAGTCGGCCAATGAGCACCTGTTCAAAAAACTGCCTTACGACCCGGTCAAGGACTTCGCACCGCTGACCGCGCTGGGCCGCGGCGGGCAGATCATGGTGGTCAACCCGTCACTGCCGGTCAACAGCGTGGCGGAGTTCATTGCGCTGGCCAAATCGAAACCCGGCAAGCTGTCTTTTGGCAGCGGCAGCTCGTCCAGCCGCGTGGCGGGTGAGCAGTTCAAGCAGATGACGGGCACCTACATCCTGAACATTCCCTACAAGAGCAATCCGCCCGCGGTGACGGACCTGCTGGGCGGCCAGATCGACATGATGATCACCGACATGGCGACCGGCCTGCCGCAGGTCAAGGGCGGCAAGCTCAAGGCGCTGGGTGTTTCCACCCGGCAACGTTCACCGCTGGCGCCCGAGGTGCCGACCATCGCAGAAGCCGGCGTCAAGGGTTATGAAATGACCTATTGGTTTGCCGCCTACGCGCCCGCCGGCACGCCCGCCGATGTGGTGGCAAAGCTCAGCGACATGCTGGTCAAGGCAGCCCGCAGCCCTTCGGCCGCACCGTTTTACCAGTCCAGCGG
>NZ_JBFUAZ010000382.1:0-4184 GCF_056406035.1 Polaromonas sp. P1_E1_2
GCATTGTCCCACAGCGCCAGCGCTGTTTTGCTTCTGATAATGGCCCTTGGCTTAAAGCAATTTCTTACATTTTCTGGGGAGAGACACATGCGGACTCGCACAATTTTTTTGGTGGTGGCCATGCTGCTGCTGGCGGGCTTTGTGGCCCTCAATGTCGATGAATTCAGCCGTGTGAGCATGCTCAGCCTGGGCTTTACCACCGTGGAGGTGTCGCTGGGCTTCGTGATGCTGCTCTTGCTGGTGGTTGCCACGGTGGTGTTTCTGGCCTCCACGCTCTACATGCAAAGCACCAACTTGCTGGAAACCCGGCGCTACGCACGCGAGCTGAACACGCAGCGTGAGCTGGCTGACAAGGCCGAGGCCTCTCGTTTTACCGAACTGCGGAGCTACCTGGAGGTGCAGGCCCTGGCCGCACAGCACCGGGAAGCCGCCGCCGCCACTGTGCTGGCCGAGCGCTTTTCGCAGCAGCAACAGGCATTGCTGGCGCGGCTGGAGCAGTCGGACAACACCATGGCCGCCCACATGGGCCAGCTCCAGGACCGGCTTGAGCGGCATGGCGGCATTCCTCATCTGGAAAAAGACTCGGAGACCATGCCGCTGGTTTGAGTGCCTGAATACCGGTTGCGCCGCGTCCTTCTTTTCTTTTATTAACCGGGCCCGGCAGGTGTAAGAACCGGCGAAGTCCATCGACCAATGGGGGTCTGCAATCCACGGAGACCCTCATGCTGCACACCGCGCCCCCACGGCCTTCCAGCCGCAATACCCCGCTGATCACCGCAATCGTCCTGATGGCATTGACGTCCAGGGCCTTGTCCGCACAAAACGCTTGCGCCATCAGCTCAGGGCCGACCATCACGCCGGTCGTTGAGCTGTATACCTCTGAGGGCTGCAGCTCCTGCCCGCCCGCTGACAAATGGGCTTCGTCGCTGAAAGGCAGTGGGGCCGTGGTGCAGGCCTTTCACGTCGGCTACTGGGACTACATCGGCTGGGTTGACCGTTTTGCCGCGCCCGCCTACACCAGCCGGCAACGCGAAATAGCGTCCAGGAATAATCTGCGCAGCATCTATACACCGCAGGCCGTACTCAACGGCAAAGACTGGCCCCGCTGGGGTGGCAGGCCTGCCGACAGCAAGGAACCCGCGCGCGCCAGCATCGTGCTCAGGCAACTCGGGCCGGACCAGTTTGAAGCCAGCGTCACCCCGATGCCCGCACCGCAGGTGTCACCGTCCTGGTCAGCCTACTGGACCGTCACTGAACATGGGCACAACTCCAAAGTGAAAGCCGGCGAAAACGCTGGAGAGGTTCTCCAACACGACTTCGTTGTGCGCCAGTACACCCAAGCCGGGGAATACAAAAGCAGTGGAACCGGGCCGCAAAAACTGGCCTTTCGCAGCATTGCCCCAACCCAGGGCCATGAGCGCCAGGTGAATCTCGTGGTGTTCGACCCTCAAACCGGCAAGACCCTGCAGGCCGTCAGCCTTCAATGTGCCGCGTAAAGCACGGCCGCTGAAGGACTACCGCCTGGCGCACCGTACAGGCGGGGCAACGCGAGGCCTCGGGCTTGCCGCACAATGGCGCAATGGATTCCCCGCAATCACCGCCCTGCGCTCCTTCGCTGGTTTTGCGGCCGCCCGGGGCCGCCGACTATGCGGCGCTGGCCACATGGGTCCAGGATGCCAGCACCTGTCTGCGCTGGGCCGGCCCCAAGCTGAAGTTTCCGTTTGAACCCGAGCGGCTCCCGGTACTGCTGGCTGAACCCGGCGCCTTCAGCTTTGTCATGAGCCGGGGTCCGGCAGAGGCGCTGGGCTTTGGGCAATTCTGGGTGCGTGAGGCAGGTGCTGCCCATCTGGCCCGCATCATCCTGGCGCCCGGCGCGCGCGGCCAGGGTCTGGGTTCGACGCTGTGCAGGCTGCTAATGGCCCAGGCGGCCCGTGACACCGGTGCCACAGCTTTCACACTGCGCGTGTACCGTGACAACCACCCTGCGCTGACCATCTACGAAGGCCTCGGCTTTGCAGTGATTCCCGAGTTTTCAGACGACAGCATCTTTTTCATGCGCAGGGAAGCGCAAAACGGCATGCAGGCGATACAGGCCGAAGGGTGTCCATAGTGCCCATCGATAAACTGTGGGGCCGTGCTGTTGCGGCCACGTCCCTGCACTCCTTTTTCTTTTCGATCGATGCTTTCACTTTTTCTTAAATGCCTGCTGGGTGCGCTTGCCGTGCTGGTTATTGCCCTTCTTTCCCGGTCGCGCAGCTTTTTCATCGCCGGCCTGGTGCCGCTGTTTCCCACCTTTGCCCYGATTRCGCACTACATCGTGGGCAGCGAACGCTCCGCGGCAGACCTTCGCACCACGGCACTGTTCGGCCTGTGGTCCCTCATCCCCTATGCGGTTTACCTGCTGGTGGTGTACTGGCTCAGCGTGCGCGCGGCACTGCCCGTCACGCTTGCCTGCGCCACACTGGCCTGGGCGCTTGCTGCGGGCGTGCTGCTGCTCGGCTGGAGCCGTGCCTACCCTTCGGCGCTTTAAGGAAAACAGATATGGGCAAATTCAAAAAAGTGTTGCGGGCCATTTTGCTTGCGCCTGTCGCGCTGTTTTTGCTATTTGAAGAATGGGGCTGGGAGCCGCTGGCCGCCGGCTTTGCAGCACTGGGGCGCCTGCCCTGGTGGGGGCGGCTGGAGCGCTGGATCACCCGCTTGCCGCCCTGGGCTGCGCTGCTCGCCTTCGGCGTGCCGGTGCTGGCGCTGATCCCGCTGAAGCTGCTGGCGCTTTACCTGTTCGGCCTGGGGCATGTCACTGTCGGCCTGGCGCTGATACTGGCGGCCAAACTCACCGGAACCGCGCTGGCGGCACGCCTCTTTCAGCTGACCCAGCCTGCACTCATGCAAATGCCGTGGTTCGCGCGGCTCTACACCCCCTGGAAAGCCTGGAAGGACAAAATCATGACCCAGGCCAGGGCGTCGTTGCCATGGCGCATGGCCCGCCGTTTCAAGACGCGGGTCAAGCTGGCAGCTGCGCGGCTCCTGGCCGCACTGAAAGCCGTATTGTCATGAGCGCCAGGCTCACTGAATTCAACCGCAGCCCTTGACCATGTTCGACTTCATCACGCCACCTTTGTACATCCGCCTGTCGCCTTACCGGCTGACGGTGCGCAATGTGAAAACGGGCGCTTTCATTTCCGAAGTGCCCGAAATTGCGATTTCCCGCAGCCTCAAGCCCAAAGTGCTGGGCGCGGGCGATGACGCCGCCCTGCATAAATCGAGCAAGTCGGCACAGGTCCTCAATCCTTTCAGCCACCCGCGCTCCATGGTGTCCGACTTCACCCACGGTGAGCAGGTACTGAAGGCATTCGTCCGTAAACTTCAGGCCAGCCACGTGCTGGCTCCCGCGCCCCGCATGGTGTTCCATCCTCTGGGCGAGCCCGCAGGTGGTTTCACCCAGGTGGAAATACGGGCCCTCCATGAGATGGCCCTGGGGGCCGGCGCTTCAGAAGTCACCATGTGGCAGGGCCCGGAATTGACAGACGAGCAGGTGCTGTCGCGCAGCTACCCTTCCACGGGACAGGTACTGGAATGACCGCAACCGCCGGCACGGGCATCAGTGACCTGCGCGCGCTCACCCGGCAATTCCCCCACCAAGGGCGGCTTGAGCAAATTTTGCTGAGGCCAGCCCGCCGCAGCCCGGTGCTCAGCGTTGCAACCGTGACAGCACTGGCCGGCCGCGGGCTGGAAGGCGACCGGAGCGCGGCGGCGCCTGCCATTCGCCCGGAAAGCAGCAAACGCCAGGTCACCCTGATCCAGGCCGAGCACCTGCCCGTGCTGGCCGCACTGGCCCGGCTTGGCGCGGTGGAAGCCGCGAGCTTGCGGCGCAACCTGGTGGTGTCGGGCCTGAACCTGCTGGCGGCGAAGTCCCTTTTCAGGGACCAGCCCATGGTGCTGCACATCGGCGATGTGGTGCTGGAAATCACCGGCCCGTGCGAACCCTGTTCGCGCATGGAGGAAGTGCTGGGCCCCGGCGGATACAACGCCATGCGCGGCCATGGCGGGTTGACGGCGCGTGTGTTGCAGGGTGGCTTGCTGCGCGTCGGTGATGCCCTTGTCTGTGAATCTGCCAAATCCGATCGGGAGTCTTCGGCTCAACCGCTATTGATTTGATAGCTGCTTGCGCATGACCAGTAAGGAAT
>NZ_JBFUAZ010000383.1:0-4176 GCF_056406035.1 Polaromonas sp. P1_E1_2
ACCAAAGACACTGGCCCATTCTCCAAAGCTCAAATTGGTCGTAATTACGACACTAGTTCTTTCGTAGAGCTTGGAAAGCAAGTGAAAGAGGAGTGCACCTCCTGACTCGCTGAACGGCAGATAGCCCAGCTCATCCAGAATCACCAGATCCACGTACATCAACCGATGAGCGATCTGCCCTGCATTGCCATTGGCCTTCTCAAGCTCCAGAGCGTTGACCAGCTCAATCGTGGAGAGGAATCGGACACGCAAGTGGTGATGCTCAATGGCCTGGACTCCTATCGCAGTGGCCAAATGAGTCTTTCCGGTGCCTGGGCCACCAACCAGAACGATGTTTTGAGCCTTGTCGAGGAACTCGCATCGATGCAACTGGCGCACCATTGCCTCGTTCACTTCGCTGTGGCTGAAGTCAAAGCCTGCCAGGTCCCGGTATGCAGGGAACCTGGCCAACTTCATTTGGTAAGCCATGGATCGCACTTCACGCTCCGCGGTTTCGGCTTTGAGCAACTGGRCAAGGATCGGCTGAGCGGCCTCGAACGCAGGGGCGCCTTGATCCCCTAGCTCGGCTACAGCCTGAGCCATGCCGTGCATTTTGAGTCCCTTTAGAAGGGCTACGATTGAATTTGAGGCCGAATCACGTGCCATGGCGCAGCTCCTGGTTCTCCTCGACCTCCCGAAGCGAGTCATAGCGCCCGACGTTGGCCTGTGGCTCCCTGGCCAGCTTCAGGGCCTGAGGGGCGATGACCTCGGGAACGGCGGTCTTTCCATCCACCAGGCGGTGCAGCACGTTCAGGATATGGGTCTTGGTTGCAACTCCAGCATCCAGGGAGGTCTCTATGGCTGCCAGCACCGCTTGCTCGTCATGCTGCATGTGTGGATCTGCCTCAAAGTGCGCCGCTGTTTCCGCGATTTTGTTGCCTCGATTCCCAGCCAGGTGGCCAGCTTCTCAGCGTAGGGATCGAGCTTAGTTGAGCTGACCCGCCTTGGGTACTTGGGCTCGCTCTCTTCCGATCGCAGGTGCTTCTTTATTGTGTTGCGAGCCAGGCCTGTACGCCTTGAGATCTCGCGAATGGACATCTGATCCCGCAATGCCCAACGTCTGATGACATTCAATGTCGCCACGTCTATCACTCCTAATTTCCCCCTGCTTTTAAAACAAGCAGGGTAGTGCCTACGTGGGTCAGTTTTGGATGGAAATTACTGCGCTAAATGGATCAGATTTCGACGGAATTCAACACATAGGGCGCAGTGAGGTCAAGAAAGCCTATTAACCTAGAGCAACAGCAGAATGAACATCACTACTTTGAGCGCCAGAACCCTTGCTTTAAACAAAAAAAATTCGAAGGAGCCTTGATGCGCGCTATCGTCACGACCGCAGTCGTCACGCTTCTTGTTGCAATTACAGCTCCTGCGATGGCGCAGACTGGCGGCCCGGCGAGAGATTCTCAGGCCGGGGAATTAGTCATTGACCTTCAGGACTACACACAGCAGATAACGGACGCGGCGCGGCGCTGCCTTGGTCAAACAAGTGTGCCAACGACCGCATACGAAATCGAGCTAACCGGCGTGTGGGCCAACCCGCCCATTGCAGGCCAATCCGCGACTGGCAGTAGTTCATATAAGCCGTTGGGCAACGGCGCCGTTATCGTCGAGGCACGTGGAGAGGAGAATCCAAACGTCAGGCGCACCTATAAACACATTTCTCTTTTCCCCGGAGTAGCAATATGGTCGGTGAGTCATGTGCTTAACGTAGATGGGCCGCTGATAGGCGAATCCGCTGATTTCTATTCAGTTGCACAGGATGTCAAGTGTTTGCAACCTCTGTTCCCCCTTACTGTGGGGAAAGAGTTTTCTGTCAGCTCTTCCCTCGAATCTCATTCACGCATCGGTTTCCGGCCCGAAAGCCTAGATCTTCGTCAGCGCTCTTGGACGCTGAAAGTTTTGGCTGGCCCCATGACTCTGAACGAAGTGCGGGCAGGGTACAGGAGCGTGGTTTTTTCAGGGAAAGCGGCGGCAAGCTGGAAGTTTTATGAACTCAGCTCTACCTTCCATACAGGGGCGATTGGGACAAACGCAACTCTTGAAGGCAAATATCTGTTCGTGGAAGGCCTTAACGCATTCGTACCACTCTGGGACGGGCAACTGCGTGAAGGTCATATCACCCGGGTTGTCGCGAAGTAGCGGCGGAGCCACTAGTGATGACCTTTAATCCCCTGGCAATAGGCCGCGTGACAATTCTGGCGAGTTTCGGCGAAACGTGACGAGCGAAGGCGAGCATAAGTCATTGATAAATAACGATTTCTCTCACTCTTAATCCGTAGGTCGACAGTTCGAATCTGTCAGAACCCACCAAGTACATCAAGGACTTAGCCGCAAGGCTAGGTCCTTTTTTGTTGTTCTGCTGACAAACTCCCGAAGGCGGGCTTTGCGGGCTCAAGCCGAGTAGCCCAGCAAGGGCAGCTCCATCTCCGCCTGCTTCGCCACCCGGATACAGTCTTTCATGTGCTCTTCGCCCAGGTAGCGTATCGCCGCATAGCCGACTGCGGCCGATACGATCTGGCCGGCCAGTGGCACATACTTGGCAACCTGTTTGGTGGTCAGGCGAACGCCGATCTTGGTGGCAGCCTTGATGACAAGGTCACGGCTGATAAATTTTCCGATGAGCACCGAACCTACCAGCGTGACGGCTTTTTGCACCTGGTCGCGCTTTCTGGGCTCCAGCCTGTCAAGCTGTTGGGGCGTGAGACCGAACTCCCTGTTGATTTCCGGGATGAGCCGGGACAGCATCGCCGCGTCCACCGCCCAGTCCAGCCCAGGCACCGGCACGGCACTGGCTGCGGCCGCCACCATGGCGCGCTTGTTCAGCAGTTTGCGGCTGCGTTTGACGGCGGCTTCAAGTGCCGCGTCGTCCGCGGCCATGTGCAAGGCTGAAGGCATCAATCGGGCCCTTTCACAAAATGGGTGACCCCGGCGGCGTGGTGCCGTCAAGGATCCTTTCGCCACTTTACACTGCAGCCGTCTCGATCTGTTCGGTCAGCTCAAGCCACCGTTCTTCCAGCATGTCTATTTCGCCCTCGATGGCCTTGAGGCGCTTGCCGGTCTGGGCGATCTCCGCCGGCGCGGTGGTGGTGGTCAACAGCGCTTGAAGGCTGTCGCGCTCGCTGGTGAGTGCCTTCATGCGAAGGTCGATTTTCTCGATTTCCTTGCGCAGCGGCTTGGTGGCTTCGGCCTGCTGCTGGCGGCGCTGTGCATCGAGCTTGCGTTGCTCGGGCGTCTCGCGCGGCACGGCTTTCTTTTCTTCAGCTGCCGCAGCGGGGGTAACTGACTTGGCAGCGGCAACCGGGGTCGCGCTGCCGGTCTTTTTGGCTTCCTCGCGCTGGCGTTTGGCATGGTCCAGCAGGTACTTCTGGTAGTCGTCCAGGTCGCCGTCAAAGGGGGCGACGCCGCCTTGGGACACCATCCAGAACTCGTCGCAGACGGCGCGCAGCAACGCGCGGTCGTGGCTCACCAGCATGACGGTGCCTTCAAACTCATTGAGTGCCATCGACAAGGCTTCGCGCGTGGCCAGGTCCAGGTGGTTGGTCGGCTCATCAAGCAGCAGCAGGTTGGGGCGCTGCCAGACGATCATGCACAACACCAGGCGTGCTTTTTCACCGCCACTCATGCTGCCCACGGCCTGTTTGACCATGTCTCCGCCAAAATTGAAATTACCCAGAAAGCTGCGCA
This sequence comes from Polaromonas sp. P1_E1_2, assembly GCF_056406035.1. Lineage (NCBI taxonomy): Bacteria > Pseudomonadati > Pseudomonadota > Betaproteobacteria > Burkholderiales > Comamonadaceae > Polaromonas > Polaromonas sp. P1_E1_2. The sequence continues at coordinate 3,727 of NZ_JBFUAZ010000383.1, forward strand.
AATCCTGCTCACGTGTAGGCTGGTTGCCCATCTTGCCGGCGGCGGTGACTTCCTTTACAAGGCGGATCATGTGCTCAAGCGGGTTGTCGGCCGGGCGCAGCACGTCCAGCTCCTGCTGGGCGAAGTAGCCGATGTTCAGGCCCTTGCCCTCAATCATCTCGCCGCTGATGGGCGCGAGTGCGCGCGCCACAGTTTTCACCAGTGTGGACTTGCCCTGCCCGTTGGCGCCCAGGATGCCGATGCGCTGTCCGGCCAGCACCGACTTGCTGACGTTCTGCACGATGACTGTGGGCGGCGTACCTTCCGGGGCGTCTTCAAGCGGTGGGTAGCCGAAGTAGGCGTTCTGCATCGACAGCATGGGATTGGGCAGGTTGGCCGGCTCCTTGAACTCGAAAGTGAAGTCGGCTTCAGCCAGCAGCGGGGCGATCTTCTCCATCCGGTCCAGTGCCT
>NZ_JBFUAZ010000384.1:0-4174 GCF_056406035.1 Polaromonas sp. P1_E1_2
CCCCTGCTGCGCGCCATCGACTGGGCCATGATGCCCAACGAAACACAGCGCCCGCAGGACGTCGGAGCCCTGCGCCAGGCCCTGATCAGCTCGGACTTTCTCAAGACGCAGACCATCCGCGCCGCCAACCCGTCGTCCAACACAGCCGCCATTGCCCCGGTAGCGACGGTAGCGCCGCAGACCGATACGTCAACCACAAAGACAAGCAAGCTGCTGTCCGAAAGCGCCGTGCTCGCCTACGCGGCCAATTCCCAGTCCATTCCGCTCAACAGTGCCGAAAACCTGCGCAAGAACGTACTGGGCACGATCATGTTCCTGGACCTGGTGTCCTACTCCACCTATTCGGTCGACCAACAGGTGGCACTGAAGACCCTGTTCAACGAACTCATCACCAAGGCCATCGGCGGCGTGAAGGAGTCGTCGCGGATCATGATCGACACCGGCGACGGCGCGGCGATCTGCTTTCTGGGCGACCCCGAAGAGGCCCTGCAATCGGCCCTGCTGCTGCGCGACCTCCTGGTACAAAAGTACGGCCGCAAGCTGTCCCTGAGGGTGGGCCTGCACCTGGGACCGATCCGCATGGTGTTTGACATCAACAACCGCGTCAATGTGGTGGGCGACGGCATCAATGTGGCCCAGCGCATCATGGACTTCTCCAGGCCCAACCAGATCGTGGTCTCGCGTGCCTATTACGACGTGATTTCACGCATCACCGACAGCGCCGCCAGCCTCTTCGACTACCTCGGCCCGCACATGGACAAGCACCTGCGCTCGCACGAGATCTATGCGGTGCTGGACCCGAACGCCGCACCGGCCGCGCCGATGTCCCGCAACATGGAGTTCGAGCACACGGCATCGTTTGCCGCGCTAGCGTCGCTCACCCCGGAAATCGCGCTGGAAATTGAAAACGAGCTGGCCAAGGCCATCGGGCCTCTGGCCAAGGTGCTGGTCAAGAAGGCCATTCCGCGCACGGTCAGCGCCCAGGGGCTGCGCGACCTGCTGGCCATTTCCATTCCCGATGCGACAGCCCGCGAAGCCTTCCTGAAGCCGCGCCACGCCAGCGCGACGGTGAATTCGGGGCTGCATGGCGCCAGTGGCCCGTTGCGGTCCACCGGCGGCAGCAGCAGCTACAGCCGGCCCATTTCCTCGACGTTTTCCCGCCCCTTGCGCAGCGACATGAGCAGGCCCCTGTCCACGTCGGCAACGACATCCGGAACGACCTCGGCATCCTCCACATCCATCAATGTGCAGAATTTCAATGCGGAGCTGCAGGCGCAACTGGAACGCGCGCTCAGCCAGCATATCGGCCCGCTCGCCAAAACCCTGGTGCGCAAGGAAGCAGCCCGGCAACTTACCTTTCTGGCACTGATCCACGCCTTGGCCCAGCAGATTGACCGGCCTGATGACCGCGCGAAATTTCTGGCGGTAGCGCAGAAAATGCACGGGGGGCGCTGAGCGCAGCTTTTTTCAGCCTCGCATACGCTATGCTTTTGATAGCTGCCTGCGCACGATGAAAAAGGCCTCCAGGCCATTTCCCCTTAAGATTTTCGCCCGGGATATTTTCGAAATCACTCCGGGCTGACACGCCCCGCATCAATGGTGATGCGCCGCTCGCAGCGCGACGCGATGGCCTGGTCATGCGTCACCAGTACCAGGGTCGTGCCGAGTTCGCGGTTGAGCTCAAACATCAGCGACATCACCGTCTCGCCGGTGGCAAAGTCCAGGCTGCCTGTCGGCTCATCGGCCAGCAGCACCGCCGGCTGCACCACAAAAGCGCGGGCCAGTGCCACACGCTGCTGTTCGCCGCCAGACAACACTTTCGGATAATGGCCCAGCCGCTCCCCCAGACCGACACGCTTGAGCATGTCGGTGGCCAGCGAGCGTGCGTTTTTGGCGCCCGACAGCTCCAGCGGCAGCATGACGTTCTCAAGCGCCGTCAAATTGCCCATGAGCTGGAAGCTCTGGAAGACAAACCCGACCTTCTGCGCTCGCAGGGCGGCCCGGTCGTCTTCGCTGATCGCAAAGATGTCCTGCCCCGCCAGCCTGACCGTGCCCTGCGTCGGGGTATCCAGCCCTGCGATGATGGACAACAAGGTGCTTTTGCCGGAACCCGACGCACCGACAATGGCGGCGGTTTCCCGGGGAGCCAGGGCGAAGTCAATATCGCGCAAAATGGCCAATGTGCCGGTGGAGTCGGTGACCGACTTGAAAACATGCTCAACGGAAATAATTGAAGACGTCGGGGACGGTGCGGGCACAGCGGAAGCCGCAGCCCTGGAACCATCATTCACGCCACTCACCACGGGTTCAAACATGTCGGCCTTGTCAGGAAATATGAATTCAGACTTTACCAAGCTTGCCCTTGCGGCGGCAAAGCGTTTGCTAAAACCTTTCGGGGCGCTGCTTGTGGCCGCCGTGATGGGTGGCGGCGCTCCGGCGGCAATAGCGCAAACGCCGGTGCCCAAAGGGGAAACCATTCTGGTGGTCGGTGATTCACTCAGCGCCGAATACGGCCTGAAACGCGGAACGGGCTGGGTGCCGCTGCTTGAAAAACAGCTTGCCAGCGAAAAAAAGACGGCCAAAGTCGTCAACGCCAGCATCAGCGGTGACACCACTTCGGGCGGCAGTTCGCGCCTGCCGGCGCTGCTCGCGCAGCACAAGCCTGCGGTGGTGGTGATTGAGTTGGGCGGCAACGATGCCCTGCGGGGATTGCCGCTGGACATGACCGAAAGGAATCTTGTCACGATGACGCAGGCGTCCAAAAAAACAGGGGCCAGGGTGCTGCTGGTAGGCATGCAGGTGCCGCCCAACTACGGCAGCGCCTACGCGGCCACGTTTTCAGGGCTGTTCGGCAAGATCGCCAAGGCGGAAAAAGTAGCCCTGGTGCCCTTCTTTCTCAAGGGCATTGCCGACGCGGCCGACCCGGTGGCCAACTTCCAGGCGGACCGGATCCACCCGAACGAGCAGTCGCAGGCGAAGATGCTTGCCAATGTGTGTCCCGAACTGAAGAAACTGGTCAAGTGAGCCTGGACCGAATTTCTGCCGAAGAGGCGCTCCAAACGCTCGGGAGTTATTCCGGGGTGATTGACGCCCGCAGCGAAGGCGAATACGCCGAAGACCACCTCCCGGGCGCGGTGAACTGGCCCAGCCTGCGCGACGAAGAACGCAAAATCGTCGGCACCAAATACAAGCAGATCAGCCAGTTCGAAGCCAAAAAACTGGGCGCGGCGCTGGTGGCCAAAAACATTGCCGAGCACATCCAGCGTGACGTGCTGGACAAACCCCGGGAATGGCAACCGCTGCTGTATTGCTGGCGCGGCGGCAAGCGCAGCGGCTCGCTGGCGCTGGTGTTGGACCAGATCGGCTTCAAGGTGACGCTGGTGGACGGCGGTTACAAGGCATTTCGCGCCGCGCTGGTGGCGGATTTGCCGCAGCTGGCCGGCCGCTTTAGCTACCGGGTGGTGTGCGGCCCCACGGGTTCGGGCAAGACCCGGCTGTTGCAGGCCCTGGCGGCCGAAGGCGCGCAGGTGCTGGACCTGGAAGCGCTGGCCAACCACCGCAGTTCGGTGCTGGGCGCCATCCCCGGTGTGCAGCAGCCCAGCCAGAAGGCGTTTGACAGCAGCATCTGGGCTGCGCTGAAACGTTTTGATCCGGCCCARCCGGTCTACATTGAAAGTGAAAGCAAGAAAGTCGGCAATGTGGCCGTGCCGGAAGGCCTGATCACCGCCATGCGGGCCAGCCCTTGCCTGCAGCTGGACCTGCCGGAGGATGAACGCGTAGCGCTGCTGCTGGAAGACTATGACTTTTTCGTGAAAGACATCGCGTTCTTCTGCGAACGCCTGGGCGCCCTGACGGAAGCACGCGGCAAGGCCGTTGTGCAGGACTGGCAGGCACGCGCCCGCAGTGGCGACGTGGCTTCGGTGGTGCGTGAACTGCTGGTCCAACACTACGACCCGGGCTATCTCCAGTCGATGCAGCGCAATTTTTCCGGGCATGCCACGGCCCGTGTGCTTTCGCCGCAGGACCACAGCACCGCAGCCATGGCCGCGCTGGCGCAAGCCCTGCGGGCTGAAAATTCCGCTCCCTGAAACGACAAACCCGGCAGACCTTTACAGGTATTGCCGGGCTTTTGATTGCCTGCCGTTCTTCCCGGCGTTTGGTTGCTACCAAATCA
>NZ_JBFUAZ010000385.1:0-4143 GCF_056406035.1 Polaromonas sp. P1_E1_2
AAGGATGGGTTCGATGGCGGAGTCGAGGTCGAACTGCGCCTGGTAGCGGGAGCCCATCCAGCCTACTGCAGGGCCGAGCCGCCACGCACCGTCTTCGCGCCTGACGAGGAATCTGGCTGCAGCGAGCGTGCGCGCAAGCCGCAGCACCGTGGGTTTGTGCATGCTGGTACGGCGTGCGAGCTCCGCCAGCGGGAGAAAGAGCTCGTCGCCTTCGAAGGCAGTGAGGATAGCCAGCGCACGCGCCACGGCCGTGACGTTCTCGTCGCCTGGACGCGTCGAGGTTCCCACCGGCCCGTCCGCGAGAAGTCGCTTCGGCGTCGCATGCGGCGGCTTGAATCTGGACTCTTGCGGCATGGCCGGATTGTATTCAAGCCCGCGCACCGTTACGTCAGGCGTAACGCATTGCCTATCCTGTATCTTTGTTCGGATCATGCGCTCCTTGATCCAGGAGACACGTTCCATGACAAACATGCACGCCAGGCGCCGTAGCTTCCTTGCTTCGGCGGCTGCAATCGCCGCGTTCGGCGCCTGGGCGCAGGGCGCCTCTTCGGTTTCGACCAGGATGGTGATTCCATTCGCCGCCGGTGGCGCGACGGACGTCCTCGGTCGCGATCTGGCCCAGGCCATGAGCACGGCCCTGGGACAGCCTTTCATCATCGAGAACGCCGGCGGCGGCGCCGGCGTGCCTGCCATGCAGAAGGTGACAGGCTCGAAGGCCGATGGCCATACGCTGCTCTTCGCCGCCTCCGGCAACATCACGGCACAACCCCTGCTGCAGAAGCCGCGCGTGGACATCCTGACCCAGCTCACGCCGGTGGGGATGATCGCGACGGCACCACACGTGCTGGTGGTGACGGCGAAGATGCCGTTCAAGACGATCGCGGAGCTGGTTGCGTATGCCAGGGCACATCCGGGCCAACTGAACTTCGGCTCTGCGGGCGTCGGGGGATTGGCTCACCTCGGCACGGAACTGTTCGCGCGCGCCGCGCAGATCGACATCAAGCACGTGCCGTACCGCGGGGCTTCGGCGGCGACCACGGACCTTGTCTCCGGCCAGATTCACGCGATGTTCGGAACCATGCCTTCGTTCACCGGCATGGCCCAGAACGGCTCGCTGCGCGTCATCGGCCTCACCGCCCCCAGCGCCGCAGCGCCTCTGAAGGGGATCCCCTTGATTTCGAACACCGTTCGCGGCTTTGGTTACAAGAGCTGGAATGCCATCTTCGCGCCCAACGGAACGCCGGAACCCGTCGTCGCGCGCCTCTACGCGGCGATGAAAAAAGCGTCGCTCGACCCTGGGGTGGCCAGGCGTTTCGAAGAACAGGGGGTCGACATCGAGCTTGCGGATGCGGCCGAGCTCACCGACATGATCCGCAAGGAAACCGGACTTTGGGACAAGGTGATCCGCGAAGCAAACATCCAGGTGAACTGATCTCTGTATGTCGCAACTCGCCWCTTCCGGGGCCGTGCCGAGGGTGACGCGCCTGTCGCCGGGAGCACGTCCCGCCGCGCCGCCGGGCTTGCGGAAATTCCTGTCGTTGCGGGATTTCGAGACAGGCGCCCGGCGCCACCTGCCGCGCCCGCTCTTTGAATACATCGCCGGCGGAGCGGAAGACTCGGCCTCGCTGCACGATAACCGCGCGGCATTCCTGGAGTTCGGTTTCGTCACGCGAGTACTGCGCAACGTGTCCGGCCGCAGCCAGGCGGTCGACCTTCTCGGTAGGCGCTACACATCACCGTTCGGTATCGCGCCTATGGGCATCAGTGCGCTCAGTGCGTATCGCGGCGACCTCGTGCAGGCCCGCGCAGCGGCGGCCGAGGGCGTGCCGATGATCATGAGCGGCTCCTCACTCATCCCGCTGGAAGAGGTGATGGCCGCGGCCCCGGAGACCTGGTTCCAGGCTTACCTGCCGGGCGAGACCGCCAAGATCGAGGCGTTGATCGACCGCGTCGACCGTGCGGGCGTCRAGACGCTCGTGCTGACGGTCGACACCGCCGTGCTCGCCAACCGCGAGAACAACATCCGTGCAGGCTTTTCCACGCCCCTGCGACCGGGCTTTCGCCTGGCGTGGGAGGGGCTCACCCACCCGCGCTGGACGATCGGCACGTTCCTGCGGACGCTCGTTATCCATGGCATGCCGCACTTCGAGAACTCGTACGCGACCCGTGGCGCTCCGATCCTCTCGTCGCAGGTGGCTCGTGACTTCGGCGCCAAGGACCACCTGGACTGGGAGCACCTGGCCCTCATCCGCCGCAAATGGAAGCGCATCCTGGTGGTCAAGGGCATCATGAACCACGAGGACGCACGCAAGGTGCGGGACATGGGCGCCGACGGCCTGATCGTGTCGAACCACGGCGGCCGCCAGCTCGATGGCACGGTCTCGCCGCTGCGCGTGCTGCCCGAGGTCGTCCGGGCGGTTGGCGCCGACTTCCCGGTCATGATGGATAGCGGCATCCGGCGCGGGACGGACGTCCTGAAGGCGCTCGCACTCGGCGCCAGGTTCGTGTTTGTCGGCCGCCCGTTCAACTATGCGGCCGCCGTCGCCGGCGAAGAGGGTGTGCGCCATGCGATCCGCATCCTGGCCGACGAAGTCCAGCGTGATCTGGGCCTGCTCGGTCTGACCTCCATTTCGGAAGTACACGGTGCACAGTTGCGCGACCTGGCACTCGCGAGGGAGGGTGACCATGGGCTGCGAATGCAGCCAGGTTCAGGCCGCTGAAGGCCCGGCACCGATAATGGGGGATGAGCTCCTCTCCTTCCCCTTCTTTCCCTTCTTCCGCCGGCAATACCGACTTCGCCAGCTTGCCGCTGAACGCCGCCGTGCTGGCCAACCTGCAGCAGCTCGGCTACCTCAGCATGACGCCCATCCAGGCTGCCAGCCTGCCGGTGGCGCTGCTGGGCAAAGACCTGATCGCGCAGGCCAAAACCGGCAGCGGCAAGACAGCCGCCTTTGCAATACCTCTGCTGGCCAATCTCAATGCACGGCGCTTTGCCATACAGGCCATGGTGCTGTGCCCCACGCGTGAGCTGGCCGACCAGGTGGCGACCGAGATCCGCCGTCTGGCGCGGGCCGAGGAAAACACCAAGGTGGTGGTGCTGTGTGGCGGTGTGCCGCTGCGCAACCAGACCGCCAGCCTGGAAAACGGCGCGCACATTGTGGTGGGTACGCCGGGCCGCATCATGGACCACCTGGCGCGCGGCAATTTGACCCTGGAAGCGCTGAACACCCTGGTGCTCGATGAGGCCGACCGCATGCTGGACATGGGATTCTTCGAGGACATCGTCACCGTCGCCAAGCAGTGCCCCAAAGAGCGGCAGACCCTGCTGTTCTCGGCAACCTATCCTGAAGGAATTGCCAAACTAAGCCAGCAGTTCATGAAGACGGCGCAAACCATCACCGTCCAGGCCCAGCATGAGAAGACCAAGATCCAGCAGCGCTGGTACCAGGTGCCCGACAGCGACCATGACGAAGCCCGCCTGGGCGCCGTTGCGCAGGTACTGCGGCATTTCCGCCCGGCCAGCACGCTGGCGTTCTGCAACACCAAGTCGCAGTGCCGCGCACTGGTGGCCTATTTGAAAGAGCAGGGTTTTAGCGCGCTGGCGCTGTTCGGCGAACTGGAGCAGCGCGAGCGCGACCAGGTGCTGGTGCAATTTGCCAACCGCAGTTGCTCGGTGCTGGTGGCCACCGACGTGGCCGCCCGTGGCCTGGACATTGCGCAGCTCGCGATGGTCATCAACGTCGACGTGACGCCGGACGCCGAAGTGCACATTCACCGCATCGGCCGCACTGGCCGCGCTGATGAAGAGGGCTGGGCCATCAGCCTGGCGAGCATGGACGAGATGGGTTATGTCGGAAAAATCGAGGTGCTGCAAAAGGCTGAATCCGAGTGGCACAAATTGACCGAACTGACACCCGCCAGCAATGAGCCGCTGCTGCCGCCCATGGTGACGCTGCAGATTGTGGGCGGGCGCAAGGAAAAAATCCGCGCCGGCGACGTGCTGGGCGCGCTGACCGGCGAGGCCGGCTTCACGCGCGAGCAGGTCGGCAAGATCAACGTGAATGAATTCTCCACCTATGTGGCGGTGAACCGCGAGATTGCCGCCGAAGCCCTGCACAAGCTGTCCACCGGGCGGGTCAAGGG
>NZ_JBFUAZ010000386.1:0-4106 GCF_056406035.1 Polaromonas sp. P1_E1_2
GGGAAGGGGGTAAGGGTGCGCGGGGGTCAGCGGCGTGTCTGCACGCCGATGCCCATGGTTTCGTACGTACCTTTTTCCAGGTCGTAGCCGGTGCGGGTGTTCAGCGTTTCAAGCGCGCGGCCATACATGTGCAAGTGGCGTATCACCTGACCGGCCGGGATCTCCACCGAGTGGATGTCTTCGGGCATCAGGGCGATGCCCGTGCCGGGCTCGACCACCACGGCGTTGACCTCCTTGAGCTGCGCCTTGCCCGGCACCGAGCCATCGTCCYGGCGTTCGTACACCCGGTTGAGCTCGCTGCCTTCCACCGCGCTGATGCAGGCCCAGGTGGTGTGGTTGTGCGGCACGATGCGTTTGCCGGGGCGCATCACGTTGAGGTAAAGCGCGAAGCTCTGGTCGGCGTCTTCAGCGATCAGGTAGCGCGCCTGCAGTTCGGGGCTTTCGGGCGCAGCGAAATCCGTGGCACTCCACAGCTCCTTCTGGCCGGCCAGCTGGTTCAAGACCGCGAGCACTTTGGCCAGCGACTGGCGATTTGCTTCACCGCTCCCAACAATAATTTTAATGTTTTGAATGGCGGCGCCAACCACCTGGCTACGCTGTGCTGCTGCGTTCATGGAGATTTTCCTGAGTGAGGTTTCGGTTTATTGAGCCTAATATAGTCAAGGCGTATTCTTGAAACAACTCAGAAATAGAGATAAATACATTAGTATTTGTAATAAGTAAATCCTGTCGAACTCTTTGAATGAAAACCCTTGACCTGGAATTGCTGCGGGCCCTGATGGCCATCGACGAGCAGGACAGCTTTGCCGGTGCCGCCATCCAGCTGGGCAAAACACAGTCGGCGGTGACGCAACAAATGCAGCGCCTGGAAGACCAGATCGGCCATCCGCTGTTTGAAAAGCATGGGCGCCAGAAGCGCCTGACGCCGCATGGGTTAAAGCTGCTCGGTTACGCGCGTCACCTGCTGGCCATCAATGACGATGCCTTGCGCAGCCTGCAGCAAGGCAACCTGGAGGGTGTATTGCGCATAGGCGCGCCGCACGACGTGGCCGACACCATGCTGCCGACGCTGCTGGCACAGGTGGCGCGTGCTTCGCCGCTGTTGCAGCTCGACATCCATGTGGGGCGCAGCCCTTTCCTGATGGAATCCCTCAAGCGCGGCGAGATCGACATGACTATCTCGAACCGCAACGACCCGGCACTTGACGGCGTGGTGCTGCGTACCTCACCCACGGTGTGGTTGTGCTCAGCCAGCTACGTACATGACCGCGCCAAGCCGGTGCCGCTGATCCTGGTGGAGGGCCCCAGCGTATTTCACAGGCTGGCGCGCGAGGCGCTGGACGCCGCCGGAATTCCCTGGTCGCCAAGCTATACCGCTTCCAGCCTGATCGGCATCAAGGCTGCGCTGCGTGCGGGTTTGGGCGTGACTGCGCGCGGTATCGAGATGGCGGGCAGCGACCTGCGCGTGCTGGGCGAAAACGATGGACTGCCGCGTTTGCCGGAGCTTGATTACTACCTGTTCGTTCGAAAGAATGTTATTAACCCGGTGACACGCAAGGTGTTCGAGATGCTGAAATCCAACCTCGGTTTGATTCGCAGTGCGGCGGACCCGGCTATCCCCGCCGCGCGTGCCGATCGGGAAATTTAAGCGCCGTCTGAAAAAGCAAACGGCCGGAATTCCGGAGGGAAAACGCATCCGCGAATGCGCTGCAGACTTTTTAATTACTTTGCTGAAAAGTGTGCGCATGTGAATTTCCGGCATCGTGAGATCACAAAAAATAAACGCGCGAAAACGTTGGACGCGAGCCACAAGTAGCGGCTGTATCTGCGTGGTAACACGGCGCATGCGTCATCTGCGGTGTACGCTCGCCGGACGCTGACGATGCCCACGAGGAGGTGGGGTTGTCTCGCGTATCCGATCAATGCAAGGAGAGYTCATGTCAGTTTCAACATTCCCCATCAAGCGGCGCACGCTGCTTGCTGGTTCCGCAGCCACCCTGGCGCTTGGCGCTGCGCCCGCATGGGCTGCCTACCCCGACAAGCCCATCAAGATCATCGTTCCCTGGGCAACGGGCGGTAGCACCGATGCCATTACCCGCGTGCTCGCACAGCGGCTGAGCGAAGGGCTGAAGCAACCCGTGATCGTCGACAACAAGCCGGGTGGCGCGGGCCACGTGGGCATTGACCAGGCCGCCAAGTCGGCACCCGATGGCTATACGCTGGCGATCGTGGAGTTGTCGCACGTGTACGCGCCTGCAGTTGTTGCCAACCTGCCTTACGACATGCTGCGCGACTTCACGCCGATCACGCTGGTGGGTACATCGCCCATGGTGCTGTTTACCGGCATGGGCCCCGAAAACAGCGACTTCAAGACTTTCCTGAAAACTTCTTCGACCGCCAAGGGCGGGCCTCCTGCCATGGCGAACAGCGGCACAGGGTCTATCAGCCACCTGGTGGGCGAGCTGTTTTCCCAGGAAACCAAAATCAAGTTCAACATGGTGCCTTACCGCGGCGGCGCACCGGCGATGGTGGACCTGGCTGCCGGCCAGGTGTCTTCTTRTTTCGCCACGCTGGCGACCGGCTCCAGCCTCATGGCCTCCGGAAAGGTCAAGGCGCTGGCGGTGACGGGCCGCAAGCGCTCGGACGTCCCCATCCTGCGCTCCTTGCCGACGATGACTGAGCTCGGCTTGAAGAACATGGATGTGGCGCAATGGTGGGCGCTTGTTGCGCCAGCGACCACGCCGCTTGAAGTTACCGAGCGGCTTCGCCTCGAACTCCTGAGTGCGATGTCGGATTTCAAGGTGGTGGAACGTATGTCCGCTTTGGGCGTGGAAATGAAAGGTACTTCACGCGACCAGTTGCGTGGATTCCTTCGGGCGGAGTCGGAGCGCTGGCGCACCCTGGCGCGTAACGTGGGATTGAAGCCGCAATAACTTCAGTTCTTCAACGGATTCGGCTCATCACTGAGTCGATGCGTACCAGCGCCGGCGAGTCCAGCCGGCGCTGTGGTGCTATAGCTGCAGGCCCAGCCAGCGTCGTGCGGCTGCGTTCAGTGCCTCCTGTTGACCCGTTGTCAGCAAAGTGATGTGGCCGGATGCGGCGCCTTGCCGCAGCTGCCCGGCGGCTTCGAGCAAACGGCGTGTCTGCCGCGCGACCGGCTCGCCGGTTTCGATCAGGCGAACGTCGGTGCCCACCATTTTCTGCAGTGTGTCCCACGCGAAGGCGTAATGCGTGCAGCCCAGCACCAGGGTATCGACCTGCCCGGCCTGGCCGCCGAAGGGTCCGATCGCTTGCGTGTATTCACGGCATAAAGCACCGATCTGCGCAACATCATGGTTCTGGATCGCATCGGCCAGCCCGTCGCACGGCTGCAGGATGAACTCGGCCTGGCCTTTCAGCGAATCGTGCAGGGCGCGCAGCTTGGCGCTTGCCACCGTGCCGCGCGTCGCCATCACGCCGATGCGGCGTGTCTTGCTCAACGCGACGGCCGGCTTGAGCGCCGGTTCGACGCCGACCAGCGGCAAGTCTGGGTGCTCGGTTCGTACGAGGTGAACGGCGGCGGCCGTCGCGGTATTGCACGCGATCACCAGTGCCTTGATCGCATGCTCTTCGCGCAATTTGCGCACGACGGCGCGCGTGCGCTCAATGACAAAAGCGTCGCCGCGCTCGCCATAAGGCGCGAAGCCCGCATCGGCCAGGTAGACGAAGGACTCCGCGGGCAATTCGGCCCGCAATGCCTTGAAGACGCTAAGGCCGCCCACGCCGCTGTCGAACACGCCGMCCGGCCGGTCGGCGCCGGCATGGCCTTCGCTCACGCGGCTGCGACGGGAATGTTTTTGAACTCGCCGGTGGCGATTTTCTTTTGCCACTCGGCTGGGCCGGTGATGTGCGCGCTGGTGCCGCCCGCATCCACCGCCACGGTCACGGGCATGTCAATCACGTCGAACTCATAGATCGCTTCCATGCCCAGGTCGGCAAAGCCCACCACCTTGGCGGTCTTGATGGCCTTGCTGACCAGGTAGGCCGCACCGCCGACGGCCATCAGGTAAGCGCTCTTGTGCTTCTTGATGGCTTCGATGGCGACCGGGCCGCGCTCGGACTTGCCG
>NZ_JBFUAZ010000387.1:0-4101 GCF_056406035.1 Polaromonas sp. P1_E1_2
TGGGTACGGTCACTGAAATCCACGATTACCTGCGCCTGCTGTTTGCGCGGGCCGGCACGCCATATTGCCCAAACCACGACCTGCCGCTGCAGGCCCAAAGCGTCAGCGAAATGGTCGACACGGTGCTGGCCCTGCCCGAAGACACCAAGCTGATGATCCTGGCGCCGGTGGCGCGCGACCGCAAGGGCGAATTCGTGGACGTGTTTGCCGAGATGCAGTCGCAAGGCTATGTGCGCTTTCGCGTCGACGGCACGGCCTATGAGTTTGACGACCTGCCCAAGCTCAAAAAAACCGAGAAGCACAACATCGATGTGGTGATTGACCGCATCAAGGTTCGCGCGGACCTGCAGCAACGCCTGGCCGAAAGCTTTGAGGCCGCGCTTCGCCTGGCCGACGGCAAAGCGATTGCCATGGAAATGGACACCGCCAAAGAGCACCTCTTCAGCGCGAAGTTTTCCTGCCCGGTGTGCGACTACTCGCTAAGCGAAATGGAGCCACGGCTCTTCTCTTTCAACTCACCCGTCGGCGCCTGCCCCACCTGTGACGGCCTGGGCCATATGGAATTTTTCGACCCGGCGCGCGTGGTGGCCTTTCCGTCGCTGAGCCTGGCCAGCGGCGCCGTCAAGGGCTGGGACCGGCGCAATGGCTACTACTTCTCGATGCTTGAGAGCCTGGCAAAGCACTACAAATTCGACATCGACGCTGCCTTTGAGAACCTGCCCGACAACGTGCGGCAGGTTGTTCTGTACGGCTCGGGCGAGGAAGAAATCAAGTTCAGCTACGTGATGGATTCGGGCAACTTTGCCGGCAAGAAGATCGCAAAGAAGCATCCTTTCGAAGGCGTCATCACCAACTTCGAGCGGCGCTACCGCGAAACCGACTCTGCCGCCGTGCGCGAAGAACTGTCCCGCTATCGCAGTGTGCAGCCCTGCCCTGACTGCGAAGGGACGCGCCTGCGCACCGAGGCACGCCACGTGTACCTGGTGAGCGCGCCTGAAGACGGCGTTGACGCATCGGTGACCGATGGCACCAAGCCTGGGCGCAAGGCGATCTATGAAATCAGCCACTCAACGTTACGCGAGAGTTTCGGGTATTTCAACACGCTGAAAATGCAGGGCGCCAAGGCCGAAATTGCAGCCAAGGTAGTGCGCGAGATCGGCCTGCGCCTGAAGTTCCTCAACGACGTGGGCCTCAACTACCTCAGCCTGGATCGCAGCGCGGAGACACTGTCGGGTGGCGAGTCCCAGCGCATCCGCCTGGCCTCGCAGATCGGTTCGGGCCTGACCGGCGTGATGTACGTGCTCGACGAACCCAGCATCGGCCTGCACCAGCGCGACAACGACCGCCTGATCGGCACGCTCAAGCATTTGCGCGACATCGGCAACAGCGTGCTGGTGGTCGAGCACGACGAAGACATGATCCGCGCGGCCGACCATGTGATCGACATGGGACCGGGTGCCGGCATCCACGGCGGGCGCGTGATGGCGCAAGGCACATTTGACGAAGTCAAGAACAACCCCGACTCGCTCACGGGCCAGTACCTGGCGCAAACACTGAAGATCGCCGTACCCAAACGCCGCACGCCCTGGCTGCCGACGGTCAAGGCGGTGGAAGCGGCGGAGAAAAAGAAAGCCTCGCGCTTTCCGCAAAGCCCGGCGGCCGAGCGCCGCGCCGCGCGCGAAGCGATCCACCAGGCCACGCTGGGCGACATGCAGGCCTTGCGCGTCGTCAACGCCACCGGCCATAACCTCAAAGGCGTGAGCGTCGAATTCCCGGTGGGCCTGTTGACCTGCGTAACCGGTGTCTCCGGCTCTGGGAAGTCCACACTGGTCAACGACACGTTGTATGCGGCCGTGGCGCGCACGCTGTACCGCGCCCATGAAGAGCCTGCGCCGCACGAAGCGATAGAAGGCATCGAGCATTTCGACAAGGTCATCAACGTTGACCAGTCGCCCATCGGCCGCACGCCGCGCAGCAACCCGGCCACCTACACCGGCCTCTTCACACCGATCCGCGAGCTGATGGCCGAAATGAATACCGCGCGCGAGCGCGGCTACGGCGCCGGGCGATTCAGCTTCAACGTGGCCGGCGGCCGCTGCGAAGCCTGCCAGGGCGACGGCGTGGTCAAGGTCGAAATGCACTTCCTGCCCGACGTGTACGTGCCCTGCGATGTCTGCAAGGGCATGCGCTACAACCGCGAAACACTGGAAGTGCAATACAAGGGCAAGAACATCGCGCAGATCCTGGACCTGACCGTCGAGGTGGCCGCCGAGTTCTTCAAGGCGGTGCCGACGATTGCGCGCAAGCTGCACACCCTGCTCGACGTGGGCCTTTCCTACATCAAGCTGGGCCAGGCCGCGACCACGCTCTCGGGCGGCGAGGCACAGCGCGTCAAGCTTGCGCTGGAATTGAGCAAACGCGACACCGGCCGCACGCTGTACATCCTCGATGAACCGACGACCGGCCTGCACTTTGCCGACATCGATTTGCTGCTCAAGGTATTGCACCAGCTGCGCGACGCGGGCAACACGATTGTGGTGATCGAGCACAACCTGGATGTCATCAAGACGGCCGACTGGCTGATCGACATGGGCCCCGAGGGTGGCGCCGGCGGTGGCACGGTGGTGGGCGTGGGTACGCCGGAAGACATCGCTGCCAATTCGGCCAGCCATACCGGGCGGTACCTGGCGCGCCTGCTCTGAGTTTCCCTGCCACGTCCAGGTGCCTGCCGCGCCCGGACGCGGCCTTCTTTTCACGGAATCCCGGTTTGAACAGCTCCACCTTCTTCACCCAGCGCAAGGTCGTTTTTCTGCTGGCCTCCTTGTGCTGCCTGCTCTGGGGCAGCGCCTATCCGGCCATCAAGAACGGCTATGCGCTGTTTCATATTGCGGCCGACGACATTCCCTCCAAGCTGGTGTTTGCGGGCTGGCGCTTTATTTTTGCCGGCCTGGTGCTGCTGGTGTTTGCGGTCATCAGCAAGAAGCCGGTGTTCCAGCTGGACCGCCGCACCTTCGGCCAGGTGACGCTGGTGGGCCTCACGCAGACGAGCCTGCAGTATGTGTTCTTCTACATCGGCCTGGCGTACGCCACCGGCGTGAAGAGCTCGATCATGAATGCAACGGGCACCTTCTTCAGCGTGCTGCTGGCGCATTACATCTACAAGAATGACCGGCTCAGCTTCAACAAGGTGCTGGGCTGCATGGTGGGCTTTGCCGGCGTGATGGTGGTGAACTTCAGCGAAGGCCTATTGACCTTCGACTTCACGCTGCTGGGCGAAGGCTTTGTGGTGATCGCCGCTTTTGTGCTGTCGGCCGCCAGTATTTACGGCAAGAAGGTGTCGCAGCGCGTGGATTCGGTGGTACTGACAGGCTGGCAATTGGCCATAGGCGGCCTGGCGCTGCTGCTGATCGGTGTTGCTACCGGCGGAACATTGAGGGGTTTCACGCTTCAGTCCACCCTGTTGATGGTTTACCTCGTGGTGCTGTCGTCCGCGGCGTTCTCGCTGTGGACGATTTTGCTGAAGTACAACCGCGTGAGCATGATCACGGTGTTCAATTTCATGGTGCCGATTTTTGGGACACTGCTGTCGGCGGTGTTTCTGGATGAGCGCTTCCTGGAGTGGAAAAACGGCCTGGCCTTGTTGCTGGTTTGTTATGGGATCTGGCTGGTGACGAAAGAAGAGAAAGTTAGCGGCTGAGCCTGGGTTTTGCGCGCATGCGGCCCCCGGCAGCGATGGCGATTGCGATGACAACCAGCACCGCCGCAACCGCGAACGTGACCTGCATGCCGGTGGCAACAGCCCCGGCACCCGCGGTCGTGATGTCCGCCGCTGAGGCAAACGCGAACACGGCCCCCATCGCGGAGGCCCCGGTCATGAGCCCCAGATTGCGCGACAGGTTGAGCATGCCGGAAATGACACCCCGCTGGTCCGAAGGAATATCCGTCATGACAGCGGTGTTGTTGGCGGCCTGGAACAGCTGATATCCCGGGGTCAGGATGAAGATGGCGGCCACGTAGCCCGCAACACCGAACATCGCTGGAAGCGCGGCCAGCGCCGCCGCGCCGGTGGCCACGGCGATGAGCCCGGCGACGGCCATGAAC
>NZ_JBFUAZ010000388.1:0-4098 GCF_056406035.1 Polaromonas sp. P1_E1_2
GTTGTACACACCACCACTGGATTTCTTGACGATCTCTTCGAGCGTCATGGCTTCAAACTCAGTGCCCTTTTGCAGGTTGTTGAGGTTCACCACGTAAGCATTGTGGTGCTTGCCATGGTGGTATTCAAAGGCTTCCTGGCTGTAATGCGGCGCCAGGGCGTCGATCGGGTACGGTAGCGGGGGGAGTTTGTGTTCCATGATTTTTTCCTCGTGGTGATGAATAAACTGCTTTTAACGATGTCATTGTAAAAACTAAATCAGTCTGCGCGCAGAAACTGTCAAATCGACCTCGCCGTCGGCAAGGGTAGCGCGTACAGGTTGCCCCACATGGGTCTTTTCGCGGCTTGTAATGGGTTGCCCCTGAAGGTCGGCAAGCCAGGCGTAGCCGCGCTTCAGAACCAGTTTGGGGTCCAGCAACTCAAGCCTTAACTGCGCGCGCTCGATGCGCTGCCGGCCGCGCTGCAGGCTGCCTTGCACTTCGTGCGGAAAATTGCTGCCCAAGACCTGTAGCTTGCGCTGTTCGTGCTGCAGTGCCAAACGCGCTGCATGGCTCAGGCTCTGGCCGAGCCCGGCCAGGCGGGCATGCTGCCTGGTAACCAGATGCGACGGCCGGCTAATCCGGGAAGCCGCCCAGTCCAGGCGCTGGTTGTGCGACTCCAGCTGGCGGTCTACGCCGTTTTGCAGCCGCGACACGGCCATGTCGAGCGCACCCAACCACACCGCTTGGGGCTGCGCGCAGAGTTCTGCCGCGGCGGTYGGCGTGGGCGCACGCACGTCAGCGCAAAAATCGACGATCGTGAAATCGGTTTCATGCCCTACCCCGCTAATCACTGGCATGGGCGATTCCACCAGGGTTCGGGCGAGYTGCTCATCATTAAAAGCCCACAGGTCTTCCATGGCRCCGCCRCCGCGTACCACCAGCAAGACATCCACGCGGTCCTGGGATCGCCGCTGATAGGCTTTGAGCAAAGCGGCGCGCAATTCGCCGGCTGCCTGGCTGCCCTGCACGCTGGCAGGATAAATAACCACGGGAATATGCGGCACACGGCGCTGCAAAGCACTCGTGACATCGTGCAAGGCGGCGGCACCCAGCGAAGTCACCACACCAATGGCGCGGGGCAGCAAAGGCAAAGGCCTTTTACGGCCTGGGTCGAAAAGGCCCTCAGCTTCAAGTCTGGCCTTGAGCAGCAGGAACTGTTCAAAAAGATTGCCCTGGCCTGCCTGGCGCATGGACTCGACCACCAGTTGTAGTTCACCGCGCGGCTCATAAACACCCAGCCGTCCCCGCAGCTCCACCAATTGGCCGTCGCGCGGGGAAAACTCCAGCATCGTGGCAGCGCGGCGAAACATGGCGCAGCGAACCTGCCCCTGTTCATCTTTGAGCGAAAAATAGCAGTGGCCGCTGGCTGCACGCGAAAACCCGCTGATCTCACCCTGCACCGCGACCGGGTTAAATCGGGCTTCAAGGCTGTCCGAAATAGCCCTTAGCAAAGACCCGACGGGCCATACCCGGATGCCCGCGTCGCGCGCTCCCGCTTGCGGCTTCTCGGAAGGAGCCGATGCATCAAACACCCCTAAATCCCTTGGTAATCCGGGTGTAATACTCCACAGAGAGCCGTCCCTCAAGGCTCGACCCCCTGGTTTCGCGCGGATATCGAGATAAATTCGTGTAACTCATTGATTTTGAATAACTTAATTCTGCTCAAAATTTCATCGTTCTGTCACATGCACGATTTGGCGCGGCTTGCAGGCCGCTGCGCCACCACTTGCTAACAAAGTTATCCACAGCTTCTGTGGGCTACGTCCGACACGCGATCACGTTGCGAACATTTAACAGATCAGGCTCAGCCGCAACGAGATGGCAGTTTCTGTAAGCCATAATCCACCACAACTTACTGCCTGGAGATGTGCATTGTTTTCGATCATACAAGCCGCAGGTTGGCCGATTTGGCCCCTGGTTGCCTGCTCTGTCTTGGCCCTTGCTCTGGTTATCGAGCGTTTTACCAGCCTTAAAACCCGAAAAGTCGCCCCCGCCAAGTTGCTTGACGAAGCCATCACCGTCTCCCGCGCCTCCGTCCCCTCACCCGATGTCGTGGCGCAGCTTGAACAAAACTCGCTGCTCGGCGAAGTGCTTGCCAGCGGTTTTCGCGCCCTGAACACCAATCCAAGGATCAGCGAGGATGACCTGCGTTCCACGCTGGAAGGCGCAGGACGCAAGGCGGCCCACAAGCTGGAACGATACTTGGCAGCCCTGGCGACCATCGCCTCTGCCGCCCCCCTGCTCGGCCTATTGGGCACAGTCATCGGCATGATCGAGATTTTCGGCTCCCAGGCAGGTGGTGGAGGTGTGAGCAATGCCGCTGGCGGCAACCCTGCCCAGTTGGCGCAAGGCATTTCGATTGCGCTCTACAACACGGCTTTCGGCCTGATGGTGGCCATTCCCTCGCTGATTTTCTGGCGCTATTTCCGGGCGCGAGTGGACGGATATCTGCTGACGATGGAGCTGGCGGCCGAGCGTTTTGTACGCCACCTCAATACCCTCAGAAAATGAACTTCCGCCCCCATCCTCATGACGAGCCGGAGATCAATCTGATCCCCTTCATCGATGTACTGCTCGTGGTGCTGATCTTCCTGATGCTGTCCACCACCAACAGCAAGTTCACCGAACTTCAGGTCAAGCTGCCGATCGCCAACGCCGAACAGCAGCGCGATTATCCCAAGGAAGTCATCGTCGCCGTGAGCAGCGACGGCCGCTACATGGTCAACAAGACTCTGGTGGAAGGCCGTGGCATCGAAGTGCTGGGAGCCGCGCTTGCCGAAGCAGCGAAAGCCGGCAAGGAAAGCGTCATCATCATCAGCGCCGATGCCAACGCCACGCATCAGGCCGTTATTACGGTCATGGAGGCCGCACGCCGCCAGGGGCTGACACAAATCACATTTGCAACGCAAAGCGCCGCAACGGCCGGGGCCAGATAGGCCAGGGCCGGTTGCCCATTCCATGCAGCCTTCGCGGCGAAATGGCAGTCATCACGTGAAACAGATTTTGCAGAATGCCTGGCGCAAACGGGGTTGGCCGGCATGCCTGCTCTGGCCGCTGGCCCAGGCCTATGGCCTGGTCGTGCGGCTGCGGTGGGTGCTGTATCGCCGTCACATTCTCCGGTCCGAACATTTCGGCGTTCCGGTGATCGTGGTCGGAAACGTCATT
The DNA here is from genome assembly GCF_056406035.1 of Polaromonas sp. P1_E1_2. Taxonomy (NCBI): domain Bacteria; kingdom Pseudomonadati; phylum Pseudomonadota; class Betaproteobacteria; order Burkholderiales; family Comamonadaceae; genus Polaromonas; species Polaromonas sp. P1_E1_2. Next base: position 3,206 of record NZ_JBFUAZ010000388.1, read on the forward strand.
GCCGGCGGCGCCGGAAAAACACCGCTGGTGATTGCCCTGGTGAAACATCTGCAGGCGCAACAGATACGGGTGGGGGTGGTGTCGCGGGGTTATGGACGGCACGGCACCGCCTGCCTGGAGGTGGTCCCCGGCGCATCCCCTCACCTCACAGGCGACGAGCCGGCCCTTATCAAGCGCGCAACGGGTGCGCCTGTTTTTGTTGCCGGCAAGCGTGCAGACGCCGTGCGCGCATTGCTTGCGGCATATCCGGGCACGGCTGTAGTCGTGTGTGACGACGGTCTGCAGCACTACGCCCTGCAGCGCGATATCGAGATTGCCGTGTTCGATGACCGAGGTGTGGGGAACGGCTGGCTGCTACCGGCAGGTCCGTTGCGTGAGCCCTGGCCCGCACGCGAACGGGTTGGCTTGAATTTTGTGCTRCACACCGGGCAAAAACCGGCATTTGAAGGGTTTGTTTCCAACCGGAAACTGAGCAACGAAGCTTATTCCGCCCGGGACGAACCGGTCTCGCTGGCGAGCCTGCGGGGCCGGCCTCTGGCGGCACTTGCGGGCATAGCCAATCCTGAAGCATTTTTCGGAATGCTGAGGGAAACCGGCCTGACGCTGCAGGCCACAACGGCCCTGCCCGACCACCATGACTTCACCGATCAAGACCTGGAAGCGGAGGAACTCAAAGGGCGTGTGGTGCTGTGCACTGAAAAAGACGCCGTCAAGCTTTTTGCCCTGCAGGGCACATCACAAAAGGAGGTTCTGGCCGTACCTTTGGTGTTTACGCCCGAACCAGCGTTCTTTGCCGCACTCGATGCCCGGCTGGCCCCGCTGATTTCTCCCTTACCATCAGGCCATGGACACCAAACTGCTTGAACTGCTGGTCTGCCCTGTGACCAAAGGCC
>NZ_JBFUAZ010000389.1:0-4098 GCF_056406035.1 Polaromonas sp. P1_E1_2
GGTTGTAGTAGTCCAGGCCCGCGCTTTGCAGTGTTTGCGCGTGGCCGTCTTCCAGCATGCCCAGCGTGGCGCAGGTCTCCAGGCCCAGCGCTTTCACGGTGCGCACCAGCTCGGCGACTTTTTCAATGTCGCGGTCTTTGGGYGAGCGCCACGCGGCGCCCATGCAAAAACGTGTGGCGCCCGCGGCCTGCGCACGTTGGGCGGCGGCCAGCACCTCGGCCGGCTCCATCAGCTTGCTGGCTTCCACGCCGGTGTCGTAGCGCGCGGCCTGCGGGCAGTAGCCGCAGTCTTCGGCGCAGCCGCCGGTTTTCACGGACAGCAGCGTGGCGAATTCGATGTGCGTGGGGTCGAAGTTTTCGCGGTGCACCGTTTGGGCGCGGTGCATCAGTTCCGGAAAAGGCAGATTGAACAGCGCTTCGATGGCGTCTACGCTCCAGCGTTCGGCGCCGGCCTTTTCAGCTGGCGATGGCTGAGGGCGCGGGCGGTGGAGCGTGATGGTTTGTTCTGCAACGTGGGACATGGTTCTCTTTCCTTTCGGGGAATGGTTTTTGAGTCTATCTGATGCGTTTTTCTGAAGCCTGCTTCAGCCTGGCAGCGGATGCTTTGCCAGGGCCGTCAGGGCTTCGACCAGCAGGTCGATATCGGCTTCGGTGTGCGCGGCCGACAGCGCAATGCGAAGGCGTGCCGTGCCTTCGGGCACGGTAGGCGGGCGAATCGCCGGCACCCAGATGCCGCGTGCGCGCAGGCCCTCCATCACGGCCAGGGCTTCGTCGTTGCGGCCGATCAGCAGCGGCTGGATGGCCGTCTGCGAGGGCGGCAGTTGCCAGTGGCTGCCTTTCAGGCCCGCCAGCAAGCCGCTGCGCAACCGCACAATGAGTTGCTGCAAATGCGTGCGGCGCCAGTCATCCTGTTCAATCAGCGCAAGGCTGGCACGCAGCGCGCTGGCCAGCAGCGCCGGCGCGGCAGTCGCAAAAATATAACTTCGGGTTTTTTGCAGCAGCCATTCAACCAGGGCCTCGTCGCCCGCCACAAACGCGCCCGCCACACCAGCCGCCTTGCCCAGCGTGGCCATGTAGAGCACGCGGCGCGAGGCCTTGGCGCCATACAACCCCGCGGCGGCCAGGCTGCCGCGCCCTTGCGGGCCCAGCACGCCAAAGCCATGTGCATCGTCCAGCAGCAGCAGGGCGTCATGGCGCTCACACAGCACCAGCAGGGCGGGAATGTCGGCGCTATCTCCGTCCATGCTGAACACCGCGTCGCTGATCACCAGCTTGCGCGGCGCGTCGCTTTGCGCAAGTTCGCGATCCAGCGCGTCCAGGTCGGTGTGTGCGTAGCGGTGGATTTTTGCGCGCGACAGCCTTGCGCCGTCAATCAGGCAGGCGTGATTCAGCGCATCCGAAAAGATCGCGTCGCTTGCGCCCACCAGCGCCGGCACGATGCCGATGTTGGTGGCGTAGCCCGCGTAAAAATACAACGCGCGCGGCAGGCCGACGAAGGCCGCGAGTTCGCGTTCCAGCGCCTCGTTGGCGGCGCTGTGGCCGCTGACCAGTGGCGACGCGCCCGACCCGACACCGTAGGCTTGTGCGCCGGTGCAAGCCGCCTGCACCAGGGCCGGGTGTGTGGCCAGACCCAGGTAGTCGTTGCTGCAAAAGGCCAGCATGCTTTGCCCGTCAATCGAGAGGTGTGCGCCGCTTTCAGGCATGACGACGCGGCGCTGGCGGCGCAGGTGGGCGCGGTCGAGTTCAGCCACACGTGCCGGAAATTCGTCGAGCCAGGAGGCGGAAGACAAGGTGGTAGTGATGTTTATTGCCATTCGTCGGGAAGGTTGATGGCGACTGTGCGCGCGTCTATGCCGGGCTGCCAGCCGATGGTGGCCAGCAGGGGCGCCTGCAATTGCCGCTGTAAAAAAGCAATGTTGTCATCCTGCGCCAGCATGGCGGGATCAATGTGGTTGGCCACCCAGCCGGCCAGCGTAAGGCAGCGTGCGCGTATGGCATCCGCAGTGAGCAGTGCGTGGTTCAGGCATCCCAGCCGCAATCCCACCACCAGCACCACGGGCAGGCCCAGTGCTTCGGCCAGGTCTGCACCGGTTTCGGTCGGCGAGAGCGGCACATGAAAACCTCCCGCACCCTCCACCACCACGGCGTCGGCCAATTGTGCGAGCCGGCGGTGGCAGCCCGCCAGGTGGGCAATGTCAATGTGTGCACCGACGCGCGCCGCGGCGATGTGCGGTGACATCGGGTCGGCCAGCAGAACCGGGTTGTCGAGTTCGGGCGGTACGCGGCAGGTGGAGGCGGCGCGCAGGGCCAGCACGTCTTCATTGGCGTCGACACCGTCAATCTGCATCGTACCTGCCGCCACGGGTTTCATGCCCACCACACGCAGATGCCGGCGGGCCAGCGCATGCAACAGTGCAGTGCTGGCCAGCGTTTTGCCTACGCCGGTGTCGGTGCCGGTCACAAACATCGAAACCGTCCTGTGCGCCGCTTCAGCCATGGGCACCCTCTTCTTCGGCGAGGGTCGCATCAAGCGCTGCCAGGGCGCCGCGCGCCAGGTGATCCATCGCCTCTTCGTCCATCACATACGGAGGCATGGCGTAGACCGTGTGGCCGATTGGGCGCAGCAAGACACCGTTGGCCATGGCGTGCTGCGTGTAGCGGCGTGCGAAGTGGGGCGCCGTCGTGGGCTCGATGTCCCAAGCCCAGATCATGCCCAGCCTGCGCGCGTTCCGTACAGCAGAGTGCTGAGTCAGCGGTGTGAAGGCCAGGTCCAGGGTGTTGGCCAGGACTGCGTTGTCTGCCAGTACATCGGTTTGCCCGAACAGCTCCAGCGTGGCCAGCGCGGCGCGGCAGGCCAGCGGGTTGCCGGTGTAGGAATGCGAATGCAAAAAGCCGCGCGCCACGTCGTCGTCGTAAAACGCTTCGTAGACGGTATCGGTGGTCAGCACGGCCGACAGTGGTAGCGTGCCGCCCGTGAGGCCTTTCGATAGACAGATGAAGTCAGGCCGTATGCCTGCGTGCTGATGCGCGAACATGGTGCCGGTGCGGCCAAATCCGGTGGCAATTTCATCGGCAATCAAATGCACTTCATAGCGGTCGCACAGTGCGCGCGCTTCGCGCAGGTAGGCGGCATCGTGCATGGCCATGCCGGCCGCGCATTGCACCATGGGCTCCAGGATGAGCGCGGCGGTTTGTGCATGATGCTGCTCCAGCCAGCTTTGCAGGTCTGCGGCTGCGTGACGTGCTACGTCTGCAGCGCTTTCACTGGGCTGCGCGCCGCGTGCGTCGGGGCTGGGCACGGTGGCTGCCAGCCGCACCAGCGGCGCATAGGCTTCACGAAAAATGGCAATGTCCGTCACGGCCAGTGCGCCCACGGTTTCGCCGTGGTAACCGCCTGCCAGCCCGATGAAGCGGCACTTTTCAGGCTTTCCGGTGTTGCGCCAGTAATGCGCACTCATCTTCAGCGCGATCTCTGTGGCGCTGGCGCCGTCGCTGCCGTAAAAAGCATGGCCCAGCCCGGTCAATGCGCCCAGCCGCTCAGACAGCTCCACCACCGGCTGGTGCGTGAAACCGGCCAGCATGACGTGGTCAAGCCGGTCCAGCTGGTCGCGCAGCGCCGCCTTGATGTGCGGATGGCCGTGGCCGAACAGGTTGACCCACCAGGAACTGATGCCGTCCAGGTAGCGCCGGCCTTCAAAGTCGTACAGCCAGACCCCTTCGGCCCTGGCGATGGGTACCGGGGGATGCGACTCGTGCAGCTTCATCTGCGTGCAGGGGTGCCACACATGGCGCAGGCTGCGCTGGATCATTGAGAGGTTGTCCATGAAGACCCGTGGTGAAGAGTGGAGGGCGAAAGCTCAGGCGTGCGCTGCAAGCCGGTGCTAAAGCGCGAGTCGGGTGCGGGTCAGGGCTTCTGGACCGGAATGGTCGAGCGCTCCTCCTTGATGCGGTTGTCCGGATTGACGAACACCAGCTTGGGGCTGAAGCCCGCGACATGCTCTTCATGCACCTGCGCAAACGCCGCAATGATGACCAGGTCGCCCACGGCAGCCCGCCGCGCGGCGGAACCATTGACCGAGATGATGCGGCTGCCGCGCTC
>NZ_JBFUAZ010000390.1:0-4096 GCF_056406035.1 Polaromonas sp. P1_E1_2
CATCAATGGAGGCGGCACGCTGGTCAAGGAAGGCAGCGGCACGGTGATTCTTTCTGGCACCAACACCTATACAGGCGGCACCACCATCAATGGCGGCACCTTGCGCGGCACCACCGCCAACCTGCAGGGCTTGATTACCACCAACGCCAACCTGGAATTCTTGCAAGCAGGCAACGGAACGTTTGGCGGTGTCATCAGCGGCACCGGCAATGTGGTCAAAAGCGGCACCGGCAATGTCACCTTTTCCGGCACCCACACTTACAGCGGGGCCACCGTCGTCAGCGGCGGCACGCTGTCGGTCAACGGCAGCCTGACCAACTCTGCCGTGCAGGTGCAGAACGGCGGCACGCTGGGCGGCACCGGTTCCGTGCGCAACACCACCATCCAGTCGGGCGGCACGCTGGCGCCGGGCAATTCCATCGGCACGCTCACCGTGGTCGGCAACCTGACCTTCAACGCCGGCTCCAATTACAGCGTGGAGGTCGATGCAGCCGGCAGCAACGACCGCACCAACGCCACCGGCACACTGACCATCAACGGCGGCACGGTCAACGTGCTGGCCAGCGCCGGCACCTATTCGCCGACCACGCAGTACACCATCCTCAATGCCACAGGCGGGCGCACCGGCGTCTTTAGCGGGCTCACGACCAACCTGGCGTTTCTGACACCGTCGCTCACCTACGACCCCAACAACGTGTATCTGACCCTGGCGCGCAACAGCACCGGCTACAACACCCTGCCCGGCATGACGCCCAACCAGCAGTCGGCCTCCAACGCACTTCAAGATGCCTCCGGCAGCGCGAGCGGCGACATGAGCACGGTGCTCAGCGCCCTCAACAGCCTGTCAGTGCCGCAGGCCCTCGCGGCCTTCGACGCCATAGGCGGCGCCAACCTGGTGGCCTTGCGCCGTGCCGGCCCCAGCTTTACCGCCGCGTTCGGCGAACAGCTGCAGGCACGCGTGGGCCGAAGCAGCCTGGGCTCAGTCTGCGGCAGCGACGATGTCGGTGGCCGCGAAGCCCTGAGGGCACTTTTCCCGGCCGCCGAAGACGGTTGCGGTTTTTGGCTGCGCGGTTACGGCAGCCACCAAACCACCGACAGCGACGGCAATGCCATGGCCAGCCGCCTGAACAGCACCGGCCTGAGTGCGGGTTACGACGCCGAAGTGTCGCCGGGCTTGATGCTGGGCGGCGCCGTGACCATCGGCACATCAAGGGTCAGCTTTGATTCAGGTGACCAGGGCAGGGCCCGCAGCGCGGCGCTGGCGATGTACGCCGGCTACACCGACGGGGCCTGGCGCCTGAACGGCGTGACCAGCGTGGCGTTTCACGGCAACCACATGGACCGCGGCATCGTGGTCGGTCCGATCAGCCGCGTGGCCTCGTCGAACTTCGACAGCAGCACCGCCACGGCCTACGGCGAGCTGACGTACGACCTGGACATGACCGGCTGGACGCTGCAGCCGATGGCCGCGCTGGCCTTCAGCCGCAACCAGACCAACGGTTTTGCCGAGCAGGGCGCCGGTGCGCTCAATCTGCAGGTCGCCGCGCAAACCGTGTACTCAACCAAATCGTTGCTGGGGCTGAAAGCCGGCTTTGACGTGGGCCGGCTGCGGGTGGAGCCGCGGGTGGTGTGGGCGCATGAGTTTGGCAAATACAACACCCCGATGACGGCGCAGCTGCAGGGCGCCGGCACGCCCTACCAGTTCCAGATTGCGGGCGTGGCCCTCAATGCCAACACGGTGGTCCTGGGCGTGGGCGTTTCGGGCCGCATCCACGACAACTTCAACCTCTTCGCCGACCTCCAGACCGAACAGAACGCACGCCAGCGCAACCTGGCCCTGCTGATGGGGGTGCGCGGCAAATGGTGAGCCGGGCATCTCAAAGCATGTTGGCCCCTGACCGACCTGATTCACAACACATTTAATCCAGCCACACCCGCGCATACCTCATGGCTTACAAAAGCATGCCCCCCATCCCGCCATCCCTGCCGCCTCTCCCGCCGCGCCAACCCAAACCGAAACCCGGCAAGGACGCCGGCGCCCACCGATACGACACCATCGTTTTTTTGCTGATCATCGGCCTGGCGATTGTGGTGGCTGGCAGCGCAGCGCGTTACACCCTGGTAGACCGGCCTGCGGCCAAGGCACAGAAGGAAGCCCAGCTGCTGATGCAGCAGCTGATGGCCGCGAACCAGAAGAACCAGCAGCAGCTTGAACAGAAGCTCGCCGAAGCCAAGGCCCAGACCGAGGCATTGCGCGCCAACATGGAGCAGATGAAGGCCGAGATCCAGCAGCCCAAGGCCGCAGCGGAACCGGTTCCGGAGCCGGTGCAGAAACCGGTGCCCGACGCCCAGGCCGCGGAACGCAAGCGGCTGGAGCGCGTCAAGGTGGTCGATGAACTGGTGGACTCGCTGACGCCGAACCTGCAGGTCAAGTTCCAGCAAAAGGTCACGTGGCTGGACCGCAGCGTCTCATTCGGTTTTAGCCTGACCAACGCAAGCCGCCGCGCCGTCCGCGTGACCCCGCCGCGCATCGCCCTGACCCTCAACCCTCTGCCCAACACAAAGCTGGCACTGAAAGCCAGTGATGTGCAGGCTGACATCTGCCCTGGCGGGTTGATCGGGCCGGGAGAGACCATTAACTGCAATGTGGTGCTGCGTTCAGAAGCCACCTTCACCGGTGTCGGCCACATTCCGTTTCGCGCCGTCATCTCGGCACGCACGGAACTCCCGGTGACCAGCGAAACCTGGAAAACCGTGCGTTCCGCCTACAAGGAAGCCTACCTGGAGGAACACATGGTCAAAAGCGTTTCCTTTAATGGGGAGCTTTGGCGGTAATCGCGGGCCGGCAGCAGGATCACGCATGCACCCTGTCGAGGCGGCTGAAGCCGGCGGCAGATTGCCATGCTATCGCTATCAAATAGATAGCTGCTTGCGCCCATCTGTATTGGGTTTCAGCTATCTTTTGTGCTTGAAATCAGTGGTTTTCACGGGGTTTCCGGCATCGCCAGGGCTTTTGCGGCACCCCAGGGGCAGGCTGGAGGGTCAAAAGCCCCCCTGAGTCGCCTTTTTACCCCCTCAATCGGGCTGTAAACCAATGAGGACAGGCGCGAGCCGCTACTAATTCAGTAGCGTCACGCTGACGCCAAACGCCCGCGGGCAATCCCATTCAAGCGGCTCGCGGCCGAGGGGCATGGTTTTTGCACACACTTTTGCACACAAACTGTACGCAGGAGCCGCGCATGCCAGACCACCCACATACCCCCACGCCCTCACACCCACTTGCGCGCCGCACCGCGCTGAAGATCCTCGCCAGCGGCGCCGCATCCATGGCGCTGCCGGCCCTGGCTGCCTGGCCGGACAAGCCGATCAAGATCGTGGTGACCTTTCCGGCCGGCGGCGCCAGCGACATCGTCGCGCGGGTTATGGCCGAGCAGCTGGGCAAAAAGCTGGGGCAGGCGGTGGTGGTCGACAACCGGCCGGGCGCGGGCGGCAGCGTGGGAGGCCTGGTGGTGGCGCAGGCGCCGGCTGACGGCTACACGCTGATGCTGAGCAACTCGACACCGGTTTCCATCGGCCCGTTCGCGCTGGAAAAGCAGCCCTATGACCCGGTGGAAGGCTTCACCCACATCGCACTGATCGGCAACGCGCCCTGCGTGGTGATGGCCAACCCGCAAGCGCCCATCAAGACGATTACCGATGTGGAAGCGCAGGCCCGCAAAGCGGGCCGGCTCGACTTCGGCTCGGGCGGCCCGGCCTCGATCGGCCACATTTACGGCGAGCTGATGAAAAAGTCCATGGGCGTGAACCTGGTGCACATCCCGTACCGCGGCGGTGCGCCCATGACGACAGACCTGATCGCGGGCGTGATCCCCGTGGGCATCGACGTGCTGACGGCTTTTGTGCCCTACTTCAAGAGCGGGCAGCTGGTGCCGCTGGCCGTAACGTCGGCCAGCCGCTCACCGCTGGTGCCGGATGTGCCCAGCGTGGTGGAGTTTGGCTACCGCAAGCTGGTGCTGGACAACTTCTTTGGTTTGAGCGGTCCGGCGCACATGCCGGCCGACGTCGTGGCACGGCTGAGCAGCGCCTGCAACGAAAT
>NZ_JBFUAZ010000391.1:0-4096 GCF_056406035.1 Polaromonas sp. P1_E1_2
GCGCTGCGCAACGAAATTGTGGCCATGCGCGAAAAGGTTCGCGACGCCCATCCGATCAAGAGCCTCCACGCAACGCCAAGCCCCACAGGCGGATCCGTCTCAGGCCCGCCTCCGCTCAAGGCTGAAAAATTTGACGTCAAGCACAGTGCGGGCGGCATGGTGGACGCCGAGTTCGCCGTGCAGTTCCTGGTGCTTTCCCAATCAGCCCGGCACCCGGAATTGAGGGACAACGTCGGCAACATCTCGCTCCTGCARCGCGCAGAAACGGCCGGCCTGCTGCCGGCCGGCGTCGGCCAGCGGGCGGCAAGCGCCTACCGCGAACTGCGGCGTGTCCAGCACCGCGCACGCCTCAACGAAGAACCCACCCAGGTCAACCCGCCTGCGCTTGAGGCAGAGCGCGGCGCGATCCAGCAACTGTGGGTCGCCACTTTCAAATCAAACAATTGATTTAATTCAATCGATTGTTTGATTAGTGTGCTCTAATCCGGGCACATGACACCCGACCTGCCCTCTCAAACACCGTCGCGCTCAGCCAAGCCTGAAGGCGAAAGCCGAAAACAGCGCTCCGACGGCGCCCACGCAAGGGCGCACCTGTTGCTCGCGGCACTCAGGCTGTTTTCCGAAAAAGGGTTTGCCAAAACCTCGATTCGCGATATCGCCCATGCTGCGGGAGCCAACGTGGCGGCGATCAGCTATTACTTTGGCGACAAGGCCGGCTTGTACCGGGCCGTTTTCACCGAACCGCTGGGCAGCGCGCGCGATGACATTGCGCTGTACAACCAGCCCCATTTCACCTTGCGGCAGTCCCTTGAAGGCTTTTTTTCGAGCTTCCTCGAACCTTTACGCCAAGGTGAACTGGTGCAGTTGTGCATGAAGCTCCACTTTCGCGAGATGCTGGAACCCACAGGCCTGTGGGCCGAAGAAATCGACCAGGGGATCAAGCCGGCGCATACCGCGCTGGTTATTGTGCTTTGCCGCCATTTAGACGTCACCAAAGCCGACGACGAGGTGCACAGGCTGGCGTTTTCCATCACCGGGCTGGCACTTCAGATGTTCCTCAGCCGCGAAGTCGTGGAGGCGATCCGGCCCCAGCTGTTCGGAACACCTGAAGCCCTGGAACAGTGGGCCGTCAGCCTGGTGGCGTATGCCGAAGCCATGGTAGGCGTCGAAATGGCACGCCGAAATCACCTTTCCGATTACCCCGTGGCCGCGGCGCCGCGATTGAACACAGCACACCATGAAAAAAACTGACTCCGGACGCGATCGCTTGCGCTTGCTGACAGCGGCGCCGCTGTTCGGCGCATGCGCGCTGTTGCTGGGCGGCTGCGCTTCCGACAATCCGCACACACCACCTTCCGTCTCGATTCCCGCGCAATGGCAAACGCCTTTGCCGGCGGCGGGCACCACAGCAGCATTGCCTCACGGCGGCAGCCTGAAAGGGCTGTCGCAATGGTGGCAGCAACAAAATGACCCCTTGCTGGTGGAACTGATCATGGCGGCGGAATCGGTCAGCCCGACCGTTTCCACCGCGCGCTCCAACATTGAGCAGGCGCGGGCTTCACGCGTGGCCTCGGGCGCAGCCATGCTGCCTACCCTTGATGGCACCGCCAGCGTCAGCCGCGGACGCTCGGCACCCGTGAACCGTACAGCGCCACCGATTGCCACAACCGCCCAGGTGGGTTTGCAGACCTCCTGGGAGATCGACCTCTTCGGTCAGTACGCCGCGAGCCGGGATGCCGATCAGCAGCGGCTGGAGGGCTCCCAGGCGCTGTGGCATTCGGCGCGGGTATCGATTGCCGCCGAGGTGGCCACCCAGTACTACAGCCTGCGCGCTTGCGAAAAGCTGCTCGAGGTTGCGCGCTCCGATGCCGCATCCCGGGGTGAAACTGCACGTTTGGCGGAACTCAGCACCAGGGCAGGTTTTCAGGCGCCCGCCACCGCTGCATTGGCCAGGGCCAGCGCGGCCGAAGGCAACAGCAATGCCATCCAGCAGCGCGCACTGTGCGACCTGGATGTCAAGGCACTGGTGGCCCTGACTGCCATCGATGAGCCCGCACTGCGGCAAAAACTGGCCAGCACACCGGCCGACCTGACACAGGAATCGGTAGCGCCTGTCATCAGCGTGCCGGCGGAAGTGCTGGCCCAGCGGCCCGATATCTTCAATGCGGCACGCGAAGTGGACGCCGCCCACCTGGAAGTCGGCAGCGCACGCGCTCAGCGCTTTCCAAGACTCAACCYGAGCGGCTCGGTTGCGACCTCCAAGTCGTACACCGCCAGYACCACGCARCGCTTTGACACCTGGACCGTCGGGCCRCTGCAGCTGACCATCCCGATCTTTGACGGCGGCGCCAGYGARGCCAATGTAGAAGCCGCCAAGGCGCGCTACGAAGATGCCGCAGCCCAATACCGCGGCAGCGTGCGAAAAGCCGTACGGGAAGTCGAAGAAGCGCTGGTGAACCTGCAAAGCACGGCTGAACGCAGCCAGGATGCATTGATCGCCACACAAGGCTACCGCGCGTCGTTCGTCGGCACCGAAGCCCGCTACAAGAGCGGGCTGGCGAGCCTGGTCGAACTTGAAGACGCCCGTCGCACACTGCTGGCCGCACAAAGCGCCCTGGTCACGCTGCAACGTGACCGGCGCAGCGCCTGGGTTGCGCTGTACCGGGCGCTCGGCGGAGGCTGGACTACCGCCGAACCGCCTGTGCCGCCGCTGGTCTCCGATGTGCCGGCACCTTTCACCCCTGCTGCCCTCACCGCCCCCTGAGGCGCGGTTTGCCGACCCTGCCACACCTTATGACAGATCCTTTGAACACCATGCCAAACTTCAAACTAAAACCCGTCGCTCTCGCTGTGATCGCCGGGGCCGTGCTCGTTGCCGGGGCCGCAGCTTTTTTTCTTCTGAAGGCCAACGCAAAAGAAGACAAGGCAGTCACCGCAAAGCCGGCACTGACTGTCGCCACCGCGCTGCCGTCTCAAGTGACTTTGCCGGTGAAACTGAGCGCCAACGGCAATATCACCGCCTGGCAGGAGGCCGTGATCGGCTCCGAATCGAACGGCTTGCGGCTGGTGCAGGTGCAGGCCAATGTGGGCGACCAGGTCAAGGCCGGGCAGGTGCTGGCGGTGTTCTCGGGTGACAGCGTGCAGGCGGACACGGCCCAGGCCAAAGCCAGCCTGATCGAAGCCCAGGCCAACGCGGCCGACGCGGCAGACAACGCTGCGCGCGCGCGCACGCTGGCGAATTCGGGCGCTTTAAGCGAGCAGCAGATCAACCAGTACAACACCGCCGAGCAAACGGCCAGGGCGCGTGTCGAGGCGGCCAGGGCTCTCCTTGAGGTGCAGCAGGTACGCGGTAAAAACACGCAGGTGCTGGCGCCCGACAACGGCGTGATCTCCGCACGCACCGCAACGGTAGGCTCGGTAGTGCCGGCAGGCACCGAGCTGTTCCGCCTGATCCGGGGCGGCCGCCTCGAATGGCGCGCGGAAGTCACCTCGGCCGAGCTGGGCCGGATCAAGGCCGGCACGGTCGCCAGCGTGGTGGCGGCCAGCGGCGCCGAACTCAAGGGCCGGGTGCGCATGATCGCCCCGAGCGTGGACCCGCAGACCCGCGCGGCGCTGGTCTATGTGGACCTTCCCGTTTCGGCCGGCATGGCTTCCCCGGCCAAGGCCGGCATGTTTGCCCGCGGCGAATTCGATCTGGGCAGCACGTCCGCGCTGACCGTCCCGCAACCTGCGCTGGTCGTGCGCGACGGGTTCAACTACGTCTTTCGCCTCAACCCGGACAACCGCATCAGCCAGCTCAAGGTGCAGACCGGCCGGCTCGCCGGCGACCGGGTCGAAATTACCTCCGGCCTTGCTGCCGATACACGGGTRATCGTCAGCGGGGCGGGCTTCCTCAACGACGGCGACCTGGTCCGGGTCAGCGACGCCACCCCTGGAATTACGGCAAATCCGGCTATAGCGCCCGCCAGTCGTGCGCAAGCAGCTATCAAATAAGGAGCGACTCGATGAACGTCTCCTCCTGGTCAATCAAGAACCCGATCCCTGCCGTCATGCTGTTTGTGCTGCTGACGTTCGCCGGCATGCTGTCGTTCTAGGC
>NZ_JBFUAZ010000392.1:0-4069 GCF_056406035.1 Polaromonas sp. P1_E1_2
GCATGATCGTGAGCGAGGAAAGCTTCGTCATGCTGCTGGTCGAGAAATTTTTCAAGACCTTCACGCCCAAGCCGGTGAGCGACGCACGCAAAAGCACCGAGGTGCTGATCTGCCTCTCATGCAACAGCCGCCAGGAAGTTGACGAGATGGTCAGCAAGGCCGTGGCCGCCGGCGCGACCACGCCCAACAAGGCGCAAGACCACGGCTTCATGTACCAGCACGGCTTCGAAGACCTGGATGGTCATCTCTGGGAACTCGCCTGGATGAACGTTGAAGCCCACGCTGCGCAAATGAGTGCCTGAAAAATCCCCCAGCCTTATCAACCCACGAAGGAGTCAATCATGCTGATCCAGTCTTATCTCTTTTTTAACGGCCGCTGCGAAGAGGCCATCGAGTTTTACCGCAAGGCGCTTGGCGCCGAAGTGAAGATGATGATGCGCTTCAAGGAGAACCCGGAACCCATGACCGAAGGCTGCGGGCCGGACGGCGGTGCCATCCCGGGTGAGAACATCATGCACGCCAGCTTCAGGATCGGCGAAACGGAAGTGATGGCCTCTGACGGCATGGGCAACGGCAAGCCGGAATTCAAGGGCTTCTCGCTCTCGTTGACTGCGGCCAGCGACGCCGAAGCACAGCGCCTGTTCAAGGCATTGAGCGACGGCGGCAAGGTAGAGATGCCGATGATGAAGACCTTTTACGCTTCGTCTTTCGGCATGGTGGCCGACCGTTTCGGCGTGTCGTGGATGGTCATCAAGCCGCTGCCTATGCCTTGAGAGGGAAAAGCCCATGCAATTCCTGCTGATCATTTGCCACGACGCGGCCTTCGCGCCCACGCCGGCGCTGGTGGCCGACATAGGCGCCTGGGTAAAGGACATGGGGAGCCGCGGCATCCTCAAGCACGGCAACCCGCTGCGACCCCCCGACGACGCCATGACGGTTCGGGTGCGCGGCGGCAAGCGCGCGGTAACCAACGGCCCTTTCACCGATAGCGCAGAAAAAATGGCGGCCTACGGGCTGATTGAATGCGCCGGCATGCAGGAGGCGATCGACATTGCAGCCGGCCATCCCATGGCCAGGGCCGCAACCATAGAGGTCAGGCCGGTGTGGTCCGACCTTCCCCGCATGGCGGCCTGAAAATTAACGATGAAGTGAGTCAGCATGAAGCTTTATTACTCGGACACGCTGAACCCGCGAAAAACCTGCGCCGTCGCCAGGCACTTGAAGCTGCCGGTGGAGTTCATTTACGTCGCGCTCGAAAAAGGCGAACACCGTACGCCACAGTTCCGCGCAATGAACCCCAATGCCAAGGTGCCGGTGCTGGTGGACGGCACCACGACCTTGTGGGAGTCGAATGCCATCATGTGCCACCTGGCGGAGAAAGCCGGTTCTGACCTGTGGCCACGCGACCAACGCCAGACCGAGGCGATGCGCTGGCTGATGTGGGATGCCACCGAGTTCGCGCCAGCCGCCGGGACTTTTTATTTCGAACACATCATCAAGCCGCGCTTCCTGCAGCGCGAGGCCGACCCGGCCGAGATTGCGAGGGTGACACCCGACTTCGAGCGCTACGCCAGCGTGCTCGAAGCGCACCTGAAGGGGCGCGAATACCTCGTCGGTGACGCACTGACGGTAGCCGACTTTGCGGTGGCCATCACCTTGCCATACGCTGAAAAGGCACGCTTGCCGCTGGACAATTTCCCGGAAATCCGGCGCTGGCACGACCGGCTTAATCAGCTGCCGGCGTGGCGTGAGCCCTTTCCGGAATTGCGGGCCGGTTAAACGCCTTGTCCCCGCCGCTGAAAACAAAAAAGGCCGGCGAGCATTCACGCGCTCGCCGGCCTGTACAGCCGAAAACCTTATCGTGCGGGCGCGGGAACGATCACGACCGTATCGCCCGTGGCACCGGTCCTGCCGGTCTTTCCGGTGTCGCCTGTGGCGCCGGTAGCACCGGTTGCGCCCTCATAACCGGTAGAGCCCGTCGCTCCAGTCGCACCGGTAGCGCCGGTCGGGCCTGGAATACCGACGCCAGCGCCCGTGGCCCCCTTGGCGCCGTCAGTGCCGGCGGCACCCGTGGCGCCCGCAGGACCTGCAGGCCCGGGCACGGTGACAACTGCCGCAGGCGGCGCGACAACCGTCCGCTCGCAAGCAACAAGGCCCAACGTTGCGACCAGTGTGGATAAAAGGAATGCGTGTTTCATTGTCATAGTGATCCTCTGGGAAAATTCGCACCAAGGTGCGTCAACAGTTCGTTCCTGCCTTGACCGTGAACTGTTTTTTTTACGGATCATGTGCATGAAACCGATACCAGCCACAACGCTTTTGCTGAAGGTCACACATTCGAAAACCGCAAGCGGTTGTCGCATGCCTGGCCATCTTGAAAGAATCATTTCTGATGCAGACAACAGGATGAGTGCTCAAGGTACCCATTGGCGAGCGCGCATGCTGTAGGACGGGCCCACGACAGCGTGTCCCGAATCGGCAGCATCGCAAACGCGCGTAAACACGTCCAATAGTGCAAACTTCAACCTGAACTTTCGCCCACACCGCCAAAGCCCTTTCTTCATTCACACCAGACAACAAGGCAAGGACATCCATGACCGCAACTTCTTCAACCAGCCCCGTGGCCGTCGTGACAGGGGGTGCTCGCGGCATTGGCCTTGCCATCGGGAAATGGTTTCTGGCCAACGGGTACCGTGTGGCGCTTCTGGATATCGACAGCGACACGCTGCTCCCAGCCGCTGGCGCCATTCAGGATGCAGGCCGCGTACTGGCGGTGCATTGCGACGTGGCCGACCCGGCGCAGGTGCAATCGGCCATGGAGGAGGTGGACGCCCGCTTTGGCCGTATCGATGCGCTGGTCAATAACGCCGGCATCGCGGT
Organism: Polaromonas sp. P1_E1_2; assembly: GCF_056406035.1. NCBI lineage: Bacteria > Pseudomonadati > Pseudomonadota > Betaproteobacteria > Burkholderiales > Comamonadaceae > Polaromonas > Polaromonas sp. P1_E1_2. The sequence continues at coordinate 2,881 of NZ_JBFUAZ010000392.1, forward strand.
ATTCAAGCCTATCGGTGAGACAACATTTGAAGAATGGCGCCGGGTTTTGGGCGTCAACCTGGATGGCGCGTTTTTGTGCAGCCAGGCTTGCGTGCCCATCATGAAGCGTACGGGCGGTGGCAGCATTGTCAACATCGCGTCGATCTCGGGCTTGCGTGCAAGCACGCTTCGCGTGGCGTACGGCACCAGCAAGGCCGCGCTCATCCAGCTGACCAAGCAGCAGGCGGTTGAGCTGGGCACCCTCGGCATCCGGGCCAACGTGATCGCGCCCGGGCCGGTGGACACGGAAATGGCCAAGCTGGTTCACAGCGTGGCGATCCGCTCGGACTACCACGACGTGATTCCGCTGGGGCGCTACGGCACCGTGGAAGAAATCGCGTCGGCCRTGGGCTTTTTGTGCAGCCCGGCAGCCAGCTATGTCAATGGCCAGGTGCTGGCTGTGGATGGTGGCTTTGAGTCTGCCGGTGTCGGCTTGCCGACGCTGAGAAAAAACCAGACGGCCTGAGCGCACCGTCCTGAAAACCCTAGTCCCGGCTTTTTCACGAGCGCTCTATAGAATGATTCGGGTCTCTTCTGGCGCCGAAGAATCTTCCGGCGCCACTTTCACATCAGGATGCCGCGTGCAACCCATTATTTCCATCCAAAAACTCAGCAAGACCTACGCTTCGGGCTTTCATGCRCTCAAGTCGGTGGACCTGGATATCCAGCGCGGCGAGATTTTCGCCCTGCTCGGCCCCAACGGCGCAGGCAAGACCACCTTGATCAGCATCGTCTGCGGCATTGTCAATCCCAGCTCGGGCAGCGTGACGGYCGATGGACACGACGTCGTGCGTGACTACCGCGCCGCTCGCGCCAGGATCGGGCTGGTCCCCCAGGAGCTTTCGACCGATGCGTTTGAAACCGTGTGGTCCACCGTGAGCTTCAGCCGGGGCCTGTTCGGCAAGCCGCCGAACCCCGCCTACATCGAGAAAGTACTGCGCGACCTTTCGCTGTGGGACAAGAAGGACAGCAAGATCATGGCGCTCTCCGGCGGCATGAAGCGCCGGGTATTGATTGCCAAGGCGCTGTCGCACGAGCCCACCATCCTGTTCCTCGATGAGCCCAGCGCGGGCGTCGACGTCGAGCTGCGCAAGGGCATGTGGCAAATGGCGCGGGAGCTGCGCGACAGCGGCGTCACCATCATCCTGAC
>NZ_JBFUAZ010000393.1:0-4064 GCF_056406035.1 Polaromonas sp. P1_E1_2
GGCCTGGCCGTGCTGGCCACCACGTTTTCCATCGTGGCGGTGTTCCTGCCGATCGGCTTCATGGGCGGCATCATCGGCAAGTTCTTCCACGAGTTCGGCGTGACCATCGTGGCGGCGGTGCTGATCTCGATGTTCGTGAGCTTCACGCTGGACCCGATGCTCTCCAGCATCTGGCACGACCCTTCGATAGAAGCGCACGGAAAACGCCATGCGCCCGTCACTTTCTACGACAAGACCATAGGCCGCGTCACCGGCTGGTTTGACCACGCCACCGACTCGCTGAGCAACAGCTACCAGGGCATCCTGCGCTGGTCGCTGGGCCACAAGCTGGCCACCCTGGCCCTGGCCGTGATGATTTTTGTCACCAGCATTTTCATGGTGCCGCTGCTGGGCACCGAGTTTGTGCCCAAGGCCGACTTCTCGGAAACCTCACTCAACTTCTACACGCCGGTAGGCTCCTCGCTGGAAACCACCGAAGCCAAGGCGCAGCAGGTGGAAGCCATCATCCGCGAATTCCCCGAGGTGAAATACACGCTGGCCACCCTGAATACAGGCAATGCCCAAGGCAAGATGTACGCCAGCATTTATGTGCGCCTGGTGGACCGCAAGGCACGCACCCGCAGCGTCGACCAAATGTCGGGCGTGCTGCGCGAGCGCCTCAAGCAGGTGCCCGGCATCACCGTGACGCACGTCGGGCTGCTCGACGCGGTGGGCGGCAACAAGCAGGTGGAGTTTTCCCTGCAGGGAACGGATTTGAAAGAGCTGGAGCGCCTCACGCGCGCCATCAACGACAAGATCCGCGGCATCCCCGGCCTGGTAGACCTGGACTCCAGCGTCAAGGCCGACAAGCCGGTGATTGAAATTGATGTGCGGCGCGACGCAGCCTCCGACCTGGGCCTGTCGGTGTCGCAGATCGCTGCCTCATTGCGCACATTGGTGGCCGGGCAGACGGTGGGCAACTGGCGCGCGCCCGACGACCAAACCTACGACGTGAACGTGCGTCTGGCACCCGATGCGCGCAATGCGCCGCAGGACCTGGAGCGTCTGCCCTTCATGAGCACCCCTGGCAGCAGCGCCGACGGCGCCGCGCATATAGTCCGGCTCAACCAGGTAGCCACCGTGAAGGAATCCACCGGGCCCAACCAGATCAACCGGCGCGACATGGCGCGCGAAGTCGCCATCAACGCCAACGTCTACAACCGCTCGGCCGGCGAGGTGTCGAACGACATCAAGGCAGCGCTGGAGAACTTCAGCTTTCCGACCGGTTACCGCTACCAGTTCAGCGGCTCCACCAAGAACATGGCTGAATCCTTTGGCTACGCSGTGTCGGCACTGGTGATGGCCATTTTGTTCATCTACATGATCCTGGCCAGCCAGTTCAAGAGCTTTTTGCAGCCGATGGCGCTGATGACCTCGTTGCCGCTGACGCTGATCGGTGTGGTGCTGGCCCTGCTGCTGTTTCGCTCCACGCTCTCTATGTTTTCCATCATCGGYGTGGTGATGCTGATGGGGCYGGTCACCAAGAACGCCATCTTGCTGGTGGACTTTGCCATTCGCATGCGTGCCGACCAGGTGGACGTGGATGGCCACCGCGTTCCGGGCATGAACCGCAGCGATGCGCTGCTGCATGCCGCCAAGGTGCGGCTGCGCCCCATCCTGATGACCACGCTGGCGATGATTTTCGGCATGGTGCCGCTGGCTTTTGCCCTGACCGAGGGCTCGGAACAGCGCGCGCCCATGGGCCAGGCCGTGATCGGCGGTGTCATTACCTCTTCGCTGCTGACCTTGGTGGTGGTGCCGGTGACGTATTGCTACCTGGACGACCTGGGCCAGTGGTTCAAGCGCAAATTCGGCCCCAGAACACCGCCGCAAGACCCCGCAGACATGCCTGCCGCAACGCCGGCCACCGTCATGGGCGACCGCTAAAATCAAAGGTTTATCTCGTGTACAGCTCACCCTCCCCCATTTCGCCAACCTACAGGTCCGCCATGAACTACGAACAAGCCCGATTCAACATGATTGAGCAGCAAATCCGCCCCTGGGAAGTGCTGGACAACCAGGTCCTTTCCCTGCTGGCCGTGGTCAAGCGCGAAGACTTTGTGCCGGCCGCCCAGAAGGCACTGGCCTTTGTCGACATGGAAATCCCGCTGGGCACCGGGCCCGGCCAGTGCATGCTGGCGCCCAAGGTGGAGGCCCGCATCCTGCAGGAACTGGCCGTGCAAAAGCATGAAAAGGTGCTGGAAATCGGCGCTGGCTCCGGCTACATGGCCGCACTGCTGGCGCACCGTGCGCAGCAAGTGATCACGCTGGAGATCGACCCCAAGCTCGCACAGACCGCACGCGACAACCTGCAAAGGGCAGGCCTTTACAACGCCGAAGTGCGCACCGGCGACGGCGCCGCAAAAATCGCCCAGGCCGTTTCCAGCAACGACCCGCTTCGTGGACCGTTTGACGTGATCGTGCTCAGTGGCTCGGTCGCCGAAGTGCCGGCTTCGCTGCTGTCCCTGCTCAAGGTGGGTGGCCGCCTGAGCRCCATCGTGGGTTTTGAGCCGGTGATGCGCGCGACCCTGGTCACACGCGTAGCCGAAGACGCCTGGCGTACCACCCAGGCCTGGGACACCGTGGCGCCGCGCCTGCTGAATTTCCCTGAGCCCTCGAAATTCAGCTTCTGAGCCTGGCCGCCGTACACAACTTCACCAACGCCAAGCACGCATTCCAACGCAGGACAGCCGACCATGATTCCCCAACTGAGCCCCGTCAACTTCGCCGAGTGGCGCAACAACGCCGGGGAAGGCGCGCCCGCCCTGCCTGTGGTGCTGGACGTGCGCGAGCCCTGGGAACTGCAGACGGCCTCGGTCAAGGAGGACGGCTTCAGGCTGGTGCACATCCCGATGCGGGAAATACCCACGCGCCTGGCTGAGCTGCAGGAAATCGGAGCCGGCACCGGCCAGCCGATCGCCTGCCTCTGCCACCACGGCATGCGCAGCCTGCAGGTGGCCAACTATCTGACACAAAGCGGCTTCACCGAGGTCGTCAACCTGCAGGGCGGCATTGACGCGTGGTCGCAGCAGGTGGACCCGTCGGTCCCTGTGTACTGACCTTTGCCGCCGCTGCGCACCGTACTCACTCCATCCACCCATTCCTCAGGACCTTTATGACCACGCCCAAGAAACCGCCGGCGCTACGCCTGTCGATGTTGCCCCTGTCGATTGCCGTCACCGCAGCGCTGATGATGGCGGCGCCGGCCGCGCAGGCCCAGAGCCTGGTGGAACTGTATGAGTCGGCCCGCGCCTTCGACGCTGCCTACCAGTCGGCCAAGCTGCAGTACGACGCCAACCTCGCCAGGGCCGACCAGGCCAAGGCCGGCATCTTGCCGACGGCAGGCATTTCGGCGGGTGTGTCGCGCACCGGCTTTGAAAACACCGCACCGGTGATAGACCGCAGCTTCAACACACAAAACGCCACGCTCAACCTTTCGCAGCCGCTGTACCGACCGGCCAACTGGGCCACCTACCAGCAGGCCTCCAGGCAGGTCGAGCAGTCCCAGGCGCAACTCGAAACCGCCAACCAGGACCTGATCGTGCGCACCAGCCAGGCGTACTTTGACGTGCTGGCCGCACAGGACACGCTGACGTTTGTCCGGGCGCAAAAAGCCGCAGTGGCCGAGCAGCTGGCGTCGGCCAAGCGCAACTTTGAAGTGGGTACATCCACCATCACCGACACCCGCGAAGCGCAGGCGCGCTACGACCTGGTCATCGCCCAGGAAATCGCCGCCGAAAACGATTTGCGCGTCAAAAAAATCGCGCTGGACACGCTGGTCGGGAAAACCGAAACGCAACCCAAACCCCTGCTGGCGCCCGTCAATTTGCCGGCCGTGGTACCTGCCGATGTGAACATCTGGGTGCAGCAATCAGAAGCAGTGCACCCGAATATCCGTCTGGCGCAAAGCGGGCTGGAGATCGCCGACCTGGAAGTCAAAAAAGCCGAAGCCGGCCACAAGCCGACGCTGGACGCGACGGCCAGCTACAACGTGACGCGCAACCCGTCGGGCACGGCCACCACCA
>NZ_JBFUAZ010000394.1:0-4062 GCF_056406035.1 Polaromonas sp. P1_E1_2
CCAGCGGGGGCCGAGGGTCCGGCTTCGCCGGCCCCAGGCGCCGCCCCCTTGAGGGGGGAACAGGCTACACGCAGTGAGCCTGGACGGGGGTGGATTCATCTTCGCGCATAACTTACCGTGAGCATCTCCCACTGGTGCCCCTCGGGCTCGKTCCAGTAAATGCCTTTGCCGCCAAGGTACGTGCTGACCTGCATGTCCATGGGGCCGCGCACCGAGCTGCGGTACTTGATTCCAGCCGCCTGGATGCGCCCCAGGATCGCATCGAACTCCTGCTCGCTCACGCGAAAGCAGAAATGCTCGACGGGAAAGTCTTCGTCGGTGTCGATGAAGTCCAGCGTCAGGCCTTCGTTGATGTAGACGGCGGAAAAGGGCCCAATCGTGGTTTCGGCCCATGGCACGCCGAGCAGCCCGGCCAAAAACCTGGCAGAAGCCACCTTGTCGCGCGCCGATACGATGAAGTGGTCCAGATGAATGGTCATGGCAGGCCTCTTGAAAGTGATGGCCTGTTTTATAGCGCGGGCGGGCTGCGCCTGTACACCGGCGCGCGTAACAACCTTCATGGCGGCATTGCCGCCATGGTCGCACGGCTGTAGCCTTCAGGGCATTTTTATAAGAAATGTGGCTGCAGACCAATAGGGACGAGCGCAATCAGCTATCTAATTAGTAGCAATCAAGGCCGGCCGCTCAACCCCGGTCCACGCTCACAGGTCGAAGAACACTGTTTCCTTGCCGGCGGCGCTGTCCTGCATGCGGATGTCGAATCGGTATACCGCTCCGGCCCCCGTCATGTCGCGTTGGGCAACCAGGGTGCTGCGCCGTTCGGCCGGCACGCTTGCCAGCACCGCGTCTTTGCTGTTCGCCCCCGCTTCATCATCAAAGTAGATGCGCGTGAACGTATGCACCAGCAGGCCGCGCATGGTGACGCAGACGTTGATGAACGGTGCTTGCCCCGCCACCGCACCGGGCTTGACGGTGAAGAACTCGTAATGGCTTTGCGCCAGGGTGCCGGTGCCGCAGCGGCCGAAGCCGGTGAAGCCGCGCGCTTCGGCATCGGCCACCGACGAGATGGGCTGCCCACTGCCGTCGGGCTGGGCAATCTCGACCATCGCGTCCATCACGGCATTGCCGGCGCCGTCAAACACCTGGCCGGTGATACGGATGTGCTCGCCCYTCGCAGTGGGCTGGGCCAGCACCGGCGTGAACAGGCTTTTGAGGTCGTAGCCGTATTGCGTGGGCGTAAGGCCGTAGGCAAAAAAGGGACCGACGGTTTGCGATGGAGTTTGTTTGAGTTGGCTCATGGTGTTGTCCTTCCGCCGCTTATTCAAAGCGCGTGGCTTTGGGGCCGCGCAGCACGATGTCGAACACATAGCCCAGCGCGTAGTCGGGCTGGGTCACGTCGAGGCTGAATTTCGAGACCATCAGCTCGCGCACGCTTTCGGGCGCGCCCATGTACATGGGGTCGTAACCCAGCAGCGGGTCGCCGGGGAAATACATCTGCGTGACCAGGCGGCTGGCGAAGTAGTCACCGAACAGCGAAAAATGAATATGCTGCGGACGCCAGGCATTGGGGTGGTTGCCCCAGGGGTAGGCACCGGGCTTGATGGTCTTGAAGCTGTAGTGGCCTTCGTTGTCGGTCATGCAGCGGCCGGCGCCCAGAAAGTTCGGGTCCAGCGGCGCGTCGTGCTGGTCGACCTTGTGCACGTAGCGGCCGGCCGCGTTGGCCTGCCAGACTTCCACCAGCGTGTTGCGCACGGGGCGGCCGTCTTCGTCGAGCACACGGCCGGTGACGATGATGCGTTCACCCAGCGGGTCGCCGTTCATCACGGCATTTTTGGTCAGGTCGTTGTCGAGCGGGCCCAGTTGTTCGGCGCCATAGACAGGCGCGTTGAGCTGTGCGAGCGCTTGCTTGATAGGCACCAGCGGCTGCTTGGGGCCGCGCAGCAAGGTGGATTTGTAGCCCGGATAAATATGGGGCGAATGGCTGGTCCAGTCGCGTGGGGCCAGAAAGCTGTTGTTCAGGTCGGGTTTCATCGATGTCTCCAGAGGTCGAAAGAGGTTGGCGCCTTTTTAGCAGGCGCTTTTCGGGTTTTTCGTGCTGAGTCGACTTTAATCGGCCGAAACAGTTATGTATATTGACATTTTCTCGACTTATCCATAACCAGATGGTCAAATCGGAGCATGGTCGATGAACGCATCAAATACCGGCACCTGCAGTGCTTTCTGGCGGTGGCACAGCATGGCAGCCTGCAAAAGGCAGCCGACGTGCTCGCCATCACGCAGCCCGCCGTATCCAAAACCCTGAAAGAGCTCGAGGGCCTGCTGGCGGTGCGGCTGTTTGAGCGCGGGCGCAAAGGCGCCGTGCCCACACGCGAGGGCGAGGCCTTTTTGCGGCATGCCGGCGCCAGCGTAAGCGCGCTGCGTGAAGCGGTCGCCAGCGTCGCGCAGACACGGCGGCAGGGCAGCGCGGTGATTGCCATCGGTGTGCTGCCGACGGTGGCACCGTGGCTGATGCCCTTGCTGCTGGCGCGGCAAGAGGCTCAGTCCGGGCCGGATGCGCACACCAGCCTGCGCATCCAGACCGGCTCCAACCCCGAACTGCTGGCCAGCCTGCGCCAGCGCGAACTGGACCTGGTGATTGGACGTTTTGCCGAGCCGGCCCATATGTTGGGGCTGACGTTTGAGCACCTGTACGCCGACCCCTTGGTATTGGCAGTGCGCCCCGGCCACCCCCTGCTGGCGCAGGCCGGGCGCAAGGCCGATCCGCTGGCCGGCTTGCAGGCCTTCCCCGCGATACTGCCCACGCAGGGCACGGCCATACGCCATACCGCCGACAGCTTTTTCCTCACGCGCGGCCTGCCGCCGCCTATGCGCCTGGTCGAAACGCTGTCGGTGTCCATCGCACGCGGCTATGCGCTGCAAAGCGATGCGGCCTGGCTTGCGCCGCTGGGGGCTGTGCGGCCGGACCTGGAGAGCGGCACGCTGGTGCGCCTGCCCGTCAGCATGGCGGGCACCGAAGAGCTGGTGGGGTTGACGCTGCGTGCCGACATGGCGCCCACCGAGGCACAGCACCAGCTGATTGCCACCATTCGCGTGCTGGCGGCAGAACGCCGCAGCGAAGCGCCGGCCCTGCTTTAGGCTTCTAGGCCGGCTCGGCCTGCACCGCAAAGCGGGCCGTCAGTTCACCCAGACCCAGCTCTTCAAGCACCTCGCGCAAACGCGCTTGGGCGGCACGGGTTTTACCGGCCTGGGGTTGCTCGGGCTTGCTGGCCAGGATGAGTTCGTTCTTCATCGAATGCTCCCAGCCCACAAGCTCAGTCACCGTGACCTGGTAGCCGTTGGCTTCGAGCTGCAGGCAGCGCAACACATTGGTGATCTGGCTGCCGAATTCACGCGTGTGCAGCGGGTGCCGCCAGAGTTCAGCCAGCGGCGTGCGAGACAGTGACAGCGCACGGCTTTTCTTCAGCACACCGGCCACTTCAGCCTGGCAGCACGGCACCAGCACCATATGGCGGGCGTTTTTGGCCAGCCCGAATGCAATGGCGTCATCGGTGGCCGTGTCGCAGGCATGCAGGGCGGTGACGATGTCCACGGTGGGCGGGAGTTCAGCCGAAGTGGTGGCCTCCTGCACCGATAGGTTCAGGAACGACATGCGCGCAAAACCCAGCCGCTGGGCCAGCACGCGTGACTTTTCAACCAGCTCGGCGCGGGTTTCGATGCCGTACACATGGCCTGCGGTTTTTTCACCGCGGTGCGCGACATTAAAAAACAGGTCGTACAGGATGAAGCCCAGGTAGGACTTGCCTGCGCCGTGGTCGGCCAGGGTGAAGTCTTCCTTTTCTGCCGCGACCTCATTGAGCAGGGGCTCGATGAACTGGTACAGGTGGTAGACCTGCTTGAGCTTGCGCCGCGTGTCCTGGTTGAGCTTGCCCTCGCGCGTGAGGATGTGCAGCTCCTTGAGCAGCTCGATCGACTGGCCGGGGCGAAGTTCTTCGATGACTTGCGGAACGGGCGCGGGCTTTCCACTGCCTTTGGGCGGTTTTGCGGCGCGCGCGGTACTGGGAG
>NZ_JBFUAZ010000395.1:0-4059 GCF_056406035.1 Polaromonas sp. P1_E1_2
GCGAATACACCGCCCATGCCATGCCGGCCAGCAACATCAGCAAGGCCGATGGCAAGCTTGGTGCGGCGGCGCCGGGCAGCAACAGCGCGATGAGGCCCGCCACGGCAATTACCAGGCCGGCGCTTTGCCTGGCGTCCAGCCGTTCGCCGAGGGCCAGCCCGGTGCCCAGCATCGTGAGTTGCACCGAGCCGAACAGCAGCAGCGCGCCCGTGGCTGCCGGCAGGCTGACGTAGGCCAGCGAGAATGCGGCAGCGTACACGAACAGCGCACCGGCCGACGGCCAGTTGCCGGTCGCCGTGACACCACGCCGCCACATGAAAAGCCAGAGCACCAGCGCACCTGAAGCGATGCGAAGGGCTGTAAAGCTGGCCGCGTCAATCGGTGTGCTGCGCAGTGCGAGGCGGCACAGGAGCGAGTTGCCCGCAAAGGCGAGCATGGCCAGCACGGTGAGGCCCAGCGTTGAGGTGGCCGGTGATACTTTCATGGTGACCGCTCCCGGGCGAACTGTGCGTTCAGGCCGACGCCGCGTTGCGTGCGCCCGTCGGCGCCCTGCGCTTGGGCTTGCCAACTTTTGCCAGCCGGCCGCAGCGGCGGCTAGGGACTGACGGAAAAGCGCTTGGACATTTCTGGGCGGCCAAAGTTTCAGTCATGCCAGGATGGTGACTCCCGGCTCATACGCCAAGGTATTGCGCCAGCAGTTCGGGTTTGGCGTGCAGCTCGGCCGAGCTGCCTTCAAATACCACCTGGCCCTTGACCAGGATGACATTGCGGTCGGTAATCTGGGTGACGTGTTTCCAGTTCTTGTCGACGATCACGCTGCTGATGCCGGTCTCTCGGATCAGGCCGCAGATGCGCCAGATGTCCCGCGCAATCAGCGGCGCCAGGCCTTCGGTGGCTTCGTCGAGGATCAGCACGTCGGGATTGGTCATCAGTGCGCGGCCGATCGTCAGCATTTGCTGTTCGCCACCGGAAAGCTGCTGCCCGCCGTGGTTCAGGCGTTCTTTCAGGCGCGGAAAGGTCTCCAGCACGCGCTCGTAGGTCCAGTCGTTTCTGCGGCCCACGCCGTCTGCGGCGCTTCCTGGTCTGCCGGCGCGCGCCGCCATCTTGAGGTTTTCGGTCACGCTGAGGTTGCCGAAGATGCCGCGGCCTTCGGGCACATAGGCGATGCCGAGGCGGGCGATTTCGTAGGGCGGGGCGCCCGTCATGGGCCTGCCGTTGATTGCGACCGAGCCCGAGCGTGGCTTGACGAGGCCCATGATGCTTTTGAGCAGCGTGCTCTTGCCCATGCCGTTGCGGCCCATGAGGCCTATGGTCTCGCCGCGCGCGACGTGAAAGTCTATGCCGCGCAGTACGTGGCTGGCGCCGTAATAGGTGTGAATGTCCTGGGCGCCGATCAGGATGTCGATCTGTTTCTCAACCATGCTCATAAGGTCTCCAGGCGGGGCCGCAGCGCCGGGCCGCCCCAAGCAAGGCCAGCCCCTGGTGAAGTGAAAGGGGCAGCGCGCCGCAGGCTCGAAGTGAAAAGCGTGGGGGCCATATTCTCAGTGTTCCTCTCCGAGGTAGGCAGCCTGCACGCCGGCATCGGCGCGGATTTGCGCGGGCGTGCCGCTGGCGATCACCTGCCCGTTGACCATCACGGTGAGCTTGTCGGCCAGCGCGAACACCGCGTCCATGTCGTGCTCGACTAGCAGGATGCCGTGGTTTTTCTTGATGGCCTGCAGCAGGGCGACCATGCGCTCGGCTTCGGCCACACCCATGCCGGCCAGCGGCTCGTCGAGCAGCAGCACCTGCGGCTCGGTGGCCAGGGTCATGGCGATTTCGAGTTGACGCTGCTCACCGTGGCTGATAGTGCCGGCGWTGCTGTGCTTGCGGTGTTGCAGGCCAGCCAGTTCCAGCGCTTCTTCGGCGCGGGTGTTGACTGCCGCGAAGTTCGTGGCACGCTTGAGCCAGTGCGCGGCATGCGGCGCACGCGACTGTGACGCCAGCCGCACGTTTTCCCAGACGCTGAAGGGCAGGAAGATATTGGTCTTCTGGTAGCTGCGCCCCAGTCCCTTGCCCGAGATTTTTTCGGGTGTCCAGCCAGTGATGTCATGCCCGCCCAGCGTGACCGTACCCGAGGTCGGCGGCAAGTCGCCAGAGAGCAGGTTGGTCAGCGTGGATTTGCCGGCACCGTTGGGGCCGATGACGGCGTGAATGTGGTTGCGCCAGAGATCGACCGATACGTCGTTGACGGCAGCCAACCCGCCGAAGCGTTTTGTCAGGTTCTTTGCACTGAGGAGGACTTCACTCATGGCCAGCCTCCGCCTTATTCTTGCGCTGGGTGAATTTTTCGACCAAGCCCAGGATGCCGCGCGGCGCAAACGTGACCAGCAGCACGATAAAKAGGCCCATCCACAGCTGCCAGTGCTTGCCCAGGTTGACGCTGCCGATTTGCGGCAGGTCCTTGAAGACGTGCAGCAAATACTCAAAGGCGAACGCGCCAACGATGGCACCGGCAAAATTGCCCATGCCGCCCAAAATGACCATCATGATCGCGTGCGCGCTCATGTGAAAGCCCATGAGCTCGGGGTTGATGTAGCCCGTTTGCGCACCCCACAGGTAACCCGCCAGACCCGCCAGCGCGCCGGCCAGCGTGAAGGCGGAGAGCTTGTAGCCGAAGGTGCCGAAGCCCATGGCGCGCATGCGGTGCTCGTTGACGCGTATGCCGGCCAGCGTGCGGCCAAACGGGCTCCAGAGCAGGCGGCGCAAGAAGGCGTAAACCAGCAGCACGGCCGCGAGCGTGAAGTAGTAGAGCGTGACCTTCTTGTCGAGGTCGAAGGGCACCCAGCCGAAGATGGCTGCGCTCGGCTTGAAGTTGACGTACAGCCCGTCAGAGCCGCCCAGCGCCTTGTTGTCGAAGAAGAGGTAGAACACCATTTGCGCGAAGGCCATGGTGACCATGATGAAGTAGATGCCGTGCGTGCGCACTACAAAGAAACCGATGATGAGGGCGGCCAGGCCAGAGGCCGCCACGGCCACAGGCAAGGTCCACCACAGGCTGACAGGCTCGCCGGCGGGTGTTAAAAAGGCCAGCGCATAGCCGGCCAGGCCGAAGTAAGCCGCGTGGCCCAGCGACACCAGACCGGTCACGCCCTGCAGCAGGTCCAGGCTCATGGCAAAGATCGCCATGATCATCATGCGCGTGACCATCTGGGTGTAGAAGTCGGTGCCGACGAAGGGGAAGGCGACCAGCGCGATCAGACCCAGGCCCAGCGCCACCTGCACGCCGCGCGGCAGGATTTCGAGATTTGCTTTGGCAGAGCTCATTGCTTGAACAGACCTTCAGGTTTCCAGAGCAGCACGCCTGCCATCAACATATACACCAGCATGCCCGCCATCGAAGGCAGGAGCACTTTGCCAAAGGTATCGACCAGGCCGACCAGCAAGGCGGAAATCAGCGCACCGCGCACCGAGCCGATGCCGCCAATGACCACCACCACAAAACACATGATGAGGACTTGCGAGCCCATGTTGGGATAGACGCTGGCCACGGGCGCGGCGATCATGCCGGCCACTGCGGCCAAGCCCACGCCCAACGCGAACACCACGGCGTGGATCAGCTTGATGTTGATGCCCAGCGATTCGGCCATGTCGCGGTTAAAGGCGCCGGCGCGTATCTTCATGCCCAGGCGGGTTTTGGAGATCATGAAATGAAGGCCCAGTGCCAGCGCGATGCACACGCCTGACATGAAGAGGCGGTAGACCGGGTAGGAGAGGTTGTCGGTGAGCGGGATCGAGGCGCCCAGCAGGTCGGGAATCGTGACGCCATGGACATCGTCGCCCCAGAGGATGGAGCGCACTTCTTCAAAGATATAGATCAGGCCGAAGGTCAGTAACACCTGGTCCAGGTGGTCGCGCTGGTAGAAATGGCGAAACAGCAACCACTCCAAAGCCAGCCCGAAGACGACCGACAGCACCGCGCCCAGCAGGATGGCCAGCGTGAGGCTTCCTGTCAGCGTGCTGAGCGACCAGGCCAGGTAGGCGCCCAGCATGTAGAAGCTGCCATGAGCCAGGTTGACC
>NZ_JBFUAZ010000396.1:0-4051 GCF_056406035.1 Polaromonas sp. P1_E1_2
CTATGTAGCCTTCCTGATCGGCTGCAGCTTTTCTTTCGAGGCCGCGGTCACCCAGGCCGGCATTCCGTTGAGGCATGTCGAGCAGGGCCGCAATGTCTCGATGTTCCGTACCAGTCTCCAGTGCCAGCCTGCTGGTGTGTTCAGCGGCGAAATGGTCGTCACCATGCGGCCCATCAAGAGCCGCGATGTGGCAAAGGTGGTGGAGATTTCTGGCCGGTTTGACGTTGCGCATGGTGCGCCCGTTCACATCGGCAATCCGGAGGCGATCGGCATCACCGACCTGTCGCGACCGGATTACGGCGATGCAGTCGACATCAAGGATGATGAAATCCCGGTGTTCTGGGGTTGCGGCGTAACGCCGCAATGGGTTGCCCAGAAGAGCCGACTGTCGATGTGCATCACCCATGCGCCGGGCAAGATGTTTGTGACAGACCTGAAAGGGTGAGTTCCATGCACCCGCCGCCGGGCTAATTCTCAACTCCCAAGGAGTTCCCATGAAAGCAGTTTTAATAGCCGTGCTCGTCACGGCGGGGGCAGCGCACGCCCAGACAACCTGGAAGCTGGCCACGGGCTACCGGGCAGAGTCCTTCCATACGCAGAACCTCCTGCAGTTTGGGCGCGATGTGGATCTGGCCACGCGCGGACAGCTGGTCATACAGGTGTACCCCAACAACACCCTGGCCAAGCTGGCGGACATCAGCGCGGCCGTGCAGCAGGGAAAGGCCGAAGCGGGCGAGACCATCATGGCGAGCATGGTCAAGGAAATTCCGCTGGCTGGCGCGGACTCCATTCCCTTCGTCGTGGCCTCCTACAAGGACGCACAACGCCTCTGGAAACTGCAGCGGCCCGGTCTTGAAAAGCATTTCACCGAGCATGGCATGAAGCTCCTGTACGCCGTGCCGTGGCCGCCGCAAGGCCTGCATTCGAACAAGCCGGTGCGGGGCCCGACAGACTTTCGCGGTACCCAGATGCGCACCTACAACCAGACCACCATGCGTATCGCCGAAATGCTGGGTGCCAAGCCGGTGGATGTGGCCATGGTCGATGTGGGCAAGGCATTGGCCGAAGGCCGGATGGACAACATGATCACGTCTGCGCTGACCGGCGTGGAGAACAAGGTGTGGGGTCCGATCAAGTATTACTACGAGATCAATGCCTGGTTCCCCAAAAATGCGGTGTTTGTGAACAGCAAGGTCTTCGATGCACTGAAGCCCGAGACGCGCGCCGCCGTGCTCAAGGCGGCGGGTGAGGCGGAAGTCCGCGGCTGGCAGGCCAGCCAGGCGCTGGCGACCAGCGCGACCGAGGAATTGCGCGCCAACGGCGTGAAGATAGAACGCATTCCCCCCGAGCTGGACACTGAGATCAAGCGCATGGGCGAGAAATTCTCGCGCGAGTGGATACGATCGGTGGGCAATGAAGCCAATGATATTTTCGTGCCGTACTACATGCCGCAATAAGCACAGGCTTCGAATCGCATGAAAACTCCTTCCGCATCCATCGCCGCCTACCTTCATGCCAAGGATGGCAACCGGCCTCACCTGCTGGCGCAAGCCTTTACGGACGATGCCCTGCTGCAGGTCACYGTCCACACCGGTGCGATTTCTTTTCCGCCGGTGTCCCGGGGGCGGGACGCCATTGGCGAGGTGCTGGTGCGCCGTTTTGGCCAGTCCTACGAGAATGTCTACAGCTTCTGCCTGACTTCGCCGCCGGAGGCCGACGCTCAGGTGTTTTGCTGTGACTGGCTGGTTGCCATGACGGAAAAGGACAGCCGCGCCGTGCGGGTCGGGTGTGGCCGCTACGATTGGTGTTTTTCGCCACCTTCATGTCTGGCGGAAAGCCTTTCAATCACCATCGCGAGCATGCAGACCCTGCCGGCCTCGCACACGGACGAGGTCATGGATTGGGTCGCCGGCCTTCCCTATCCGTGGTGCCCGGCTTCGACGGCCCTGCGGGGCGTGCCGGATATCCAGCACTTGGCGCCGGTACTTGGGTACATTGGCAGGTCACAGATCGCCAATTTTCCGGACAAGAGGCCCCGGCCAACATCGCCGCACAGCGTTGCGTCGAGCCAGGCCTGACGGCACACAAGATCAATAAAGATCCATAGAGATCAGCAAAGAACACGTTAACTCTGAAATCAAAAACCATGCAAGACACCACTTCAAAACCGGGCGGCGACCGTTGGCAATTCTGGATAGACCGCGGCGGCACTTTCACCGATATCGTCGCCAAAAAGCCTGACGGTTCGCTCGTGACCCACAAGCTGCTGTCGGAAAACCCGGAGCAGTATCGCGATGCAGCGGTGGCCGGCATCCGCCACCTGCTGGGCCTGAAAGCGGGCGAGCCGATACGCGCCGACGTGGTGGACTGCGTGAAGATGGGAACGACCGTGGCCACCAATGCACTGCTGGAGCGCAAGGGTGAACCGACATTGCTGGTGACCACGCGCGGCTTTCGGGATGCGCAGCGCATTGCCTACCAAAACCGCCCCCGTCTGTTTGACCGCCACATCGTGCTGCCCGAATTGCTTTACAGCGCGGTGGTGGAGGCCCAGGAGCGTGTGGGCGCGCAAGGCGAGGTGCTTCAGGCGCTCGACGAAGTGCTATTAAAAAAGGAGCTGCTTGCGCAGTACCAGAAAGGGCTGCGAAGCCTTGCGATTGTTTTTATGCATGGATACCGGTTCACGGAGCATGAAAAGGCCGCCAAGCGCATCGCGACCGAGGTGGGTTTTACCCAGATCAGCACCTCGCATGAAACCAGCCCGATGATGAAGTTTGTGAGCCGCGGCGACACCACGGTGGTGGACGCCTACCTCTCCCCCATCCTGCGCCGTTATGTGGAACAGGTCGCCAGTGAGATGCCGGGGGTACGGCTCTTTTTCATGCAGTCTTCCGGTGGATTGACCGATGCGCATGTATTTCAGGGCAAAGACGCCATCCTGAGCGGCCCGGCGGGCGGCATTGTGGGCATGGCCCGCACGGCCGCAATCGCCGGCCATGCCAAGGTCATAGGCTTTGACATGGGCGGCACCTCAACGGACGTGTCGCATTACGCCGGGGAGTTCGAGCGCGAATTCGAAACCCAGGTGGCCGGTGTGCGCATGCGGGCACCCATGATGAGTATCCACACCGTGGCGGCGGGCGGCGGCTCCATCCTCAAATTTGACGGCGAGCGCTTCCGGGTTGGTCCACAGAGCGCAGGCGCCAACCCAGGCCCCGCCAGTTACCGGCGCGGTGGCCGCCTGGCGGTGACCGATGCCAACGTGATGGTCGGCAAGGTGCAGCCGCGCTACTTTCCGAAAGTATTTGGTCCCAATGCCGATGAGCCCTTGAGTTACGAGGCGGTAGAGGCCCAGTTCAACGAACTGGCGGGACAGACCGGCCGCAGTGCCGAGGTGGTGGCCGAGGGCTTCATCAACATCGCGGTCCAGCAGATGGCCAACGCCATCAAGAAAATTTCGGTGGCGCGCGGCTATGACGTGACACGCTACACGCTGCAATGCTTTGGCGGTGCGGGCGGGCAGCACGCCTGCCTGGTGGCCGATGCGCTGGGCATGACCAAGGTGTTTGTGCATCCGCTGGCGGGTGTGCTGAGCGCCTATGGCATGGGCCTGGCCGACCAGAATGTGATTCGTGAGCAGGCGGTGGAGCTCAAGCTCTCGGCCGCCGTGCTTCCGGAAATTGCCGACAAGCTCAACTCGCTCGCTGCAACGGCAGAGGCCGAGCTGCAGCGCCAGCAGGTCAGCACCGGCAGCATCACCACGCATCACCGCGTGCATGTGCGTTATGAAGGCAGTGACTCCGCGCTCATCGTGCCCTTCGGTACGCTGGACGAGATCGAGTCCGGGTTCGAAGCCGCTTACCGCCAGCGCTTTGCCTTCCTGATGCAGGGCAAGGGCCTGGTGGTTGAGGCCGTGTCGGTAGAGTCCGTGGTGGCAGGCGACGCGCCTGCCGAGCCGCGCCACACCACGCATGAGCCGCGTGAAGTACCTCGCCGCGAAACCGTGCGCATGTACTCCGGCGGCCAGTGGCATGACGCCGCGCTGGTGGTG
>NZ_JBFUAZ010000397.1:0-4043 GCF_056406035.1 Polaromonas sp. P1_E1_2
GCCCCCCGACCCGGAGTCGATTCGCTGGCGCCCGAGCAGCCAGACGCTGCTGTGGGTCACTGAGGGGCATTCCCTGACGGGCGTGGCGCCGGAGCTGCGCGAAAGCCGGGCTGACGGCACGATGGTTCGCGAATTTACGCTGCCGCCCATGTTTGAGTTTCATCTCATCCGGGGGCCGCGCGTCAATCTGGCGCTGGAAGGCCTGGCGCTGACACCCGATGACAAGACAGCCTGGATCGCCATGGAAAACGCCTTCCGCCAGGATGGACCCGTACCCACGGTGAAAGCGAAGGGCGGTCCTTGCCGCTTCACCCAAATTGACCTTGCCAGTGGGAAAGCATTGCGGCAAATTGCGTATGTGCCCGACGCCATTCCGCGCGCACCTGTTGCGCCGGCCACCCAGGCCGACAACGGCGTGGTGGAAATCCTGATGCTCGATGCCGACCGCATGCTGGTGCTGGAGCGGGCCTATATGGCCGGCTGGGGCCCGCAGGCAGGTAACTCGCTGCGCCTGTACCTTATCGACACCCGGCAGGGATCCGACACGCTCGCAACGCCTGTCCTGCAGACTGGCACCTATCGCGCGGTGGACAAAACACTGATCGCCGACTTTTCCACCTTCACCGGCCCGGGGCCCGGCCTCCGGCTGGAACGTCTGGACAATACGGAAGGCATGGCCTGGGGCCCGGTACTGCCCAACGGAAATCGCAGCCTGGTCTTCATTAGCGACGACAATTTCAGCTCCCGGCAAATCAGCCAATGGCTGGCCTTTGAATTTTTGGATTGACAACGCATGACCTCCAATTCCCGTACAAGCAACGAACACATCGCCTTCATAGGCGGCGGCAACATGGCCAGCGCCATCATTGGCGGCCTGCTTAAGCAAGGCATGCCAGCCAGCCAGATCCAGGTGGTCGAGCCTTTTGAGGAGCAACGCAACAAGCTCATCCGGCAATTCGGCGTGCAGGTGCATGAAAAACCCGGCGCGCCACTGGCCAGCGCCGGCCTGGTGGTCTGGGCTGTAAAGCCGCAGACATTCAAGGATGCAGCGCTGCAAACACGCTTTCACACCAAAACCGCCCTGCACCTGAGTGTGGCAGCCGGCGTGCGGTCCAGCAGCATCGCGCGCTGGCTGGGCACCGAGCGCGTGGTACGCGCCATGCCCAACACGCCGGCGCTGGTCGGCAAAGGCATGACGGCGCTGTTTGCGCGGGATGCCGTGACAGACGACGACAGGCTGGGTGTCGAGCAGGTGGTCAAGCCCACGGGGGATTACCTGTGGCTCACCGAAGAAGCCCACTTGGACGCGGTCACCGCCATTTCGGGCTCCGGCCCGGCCTACGTCTTTTATTTTGTGGAAGCCATGATCGAGGCAGGCACGGACATGGGCCTTGCGCCGGAACAGGCGCGCAAGCTTGCCGTCGGCACCTTTGCTGGCGCTTCGGCGCTGTTGGCGGCGTCCGACGAGACGCCCCAGACCCTGCGCGCCCAGGTCACGTCCAAAGGGGGCACCACCTACGCCGCGCTGACCTCCATGGAGCAGGACCGCGTCAAGATGCTGTTCATGCGCGCCATCCACACGGCAAGGCAACGCGCCGGTGAACTGGGTGATGAGTTTGGCGCGGGCTGAAGAGGTTTAAGAGGAAACCTCCTGCAACCCAATGCAGGAAAGCGCAAGCAGCTATCTATTTAGGAGCTTAGGAACTCAGCTCATCTGGTGATGAGCTTTGCTTCCCAAACCCCAAACTTAATAGCTGCTCAGGCACATATTCGATGTCAATGGCCAAAACGACAGAACAGCCTGAAAAAAGCTGTTTTCCGCCTCTGTGAGCGCCTGGGAAGCCTACTGATCGACCTTGACACGGTAAGTGACGACGATCTGTGCCCCAGAGGCCAGCGAACCGGTAAAAGTCCACTTCAATGCCCCCTGCGCGTTCACGGCCGGTTGCGTGGTCACCGTGCAGCCCGTGATGCCCGTGGGCAGCACGCCCGGACAGGCGGTGGAGACGAAGCCGGTGAACGCCGGGGTGGAGTCGCTCACAAACAGCGTGGACAGCGCCTGTGTGCCGTTGTTGGTGGCCGTCAACGTGTACTGCAGCGTGTCGCCAGGGCTGGCGTTTACGCTGGTGGCCGAGGCGATAGCCTGGGTGACGTTGCTCACCAGCTTGGCCAGCGACAGGTCGCCAGCCTGGCCAACGGTGGTGATATCGGTGACAAGCAGGGTGCTGACGCTGAGCGCCGGGCTGGCGTTGGTGTAGCTGAAGGCCGCGCTCAAGGTTACGTTGTTCTGCGCGCCCTGGCCGGCCCCAGCGGGTACGAACTGCTTGACGATGAGGCAGACGGTCTGCCCGGCGGTGACGGTGAGAGCTGTGGTGACCTGCGCCTCGCTGGCCTCCAGCGCTGCGTTGCAATTGCTGTCCTGATACAGCACCTGGCTCCACGCAGGGCTGGCCGGCGTGGCGGTGTTGACCATCGAGAAGGTAACTTGCCCGCCGGTGCCAGCGGTGTAGGTGTGGGCGTAAAACACGACCGTGCCAGGCTGGGCGGTCTGCGCGCCGTTGGGGCTCAGGGTGTTGGGCCCCACCATGCCGAAGCTGATGCCGGTGCGGGCCAGGCCGGAGCCGGCGGTGTAGCTCACACTCGGGCGGGTGTAAGTGCCGCCCGTGGTGCCGGCCGAGCCGCCGGTGGCGGTGTAGCCGGAGGGCAGCACGGGCGTGAGGACCACGGTGCCGCTGGTGGCACCGGGAATCCACAGAATGAAGCTGCCATCGCTGGCCGTGGGTTCGGTGTCCACCGTCGTCGCACCCTGCATGGCGTTGACGGTGATGCCGGCCAGGCCGGGCTCCGTCCCGGCCTTCACGCCGTTGTTGGCGGTGCCGCCGCCCGCGCCGTTGTCGGCAAACACGGTGCCGCTCAGCGTGCTGCCGCTGTACAGGCCGAAATTCTGCGGTGCGGGCGGCGCACCCACGATGCTGAATTGGATCACCCCGGTGGGATTCTGCGTACCGATGAAGCCGGCCGGATATGCAGCCGCGATGTCGCTCAGCGTGTTGTTGCCGTCCACGATCAGGCAATAGTTGCCCTGCTGTATGTTGGTGAAGCTGTAGGCGCCGGTGGTCAGGTTGACCGATGCAGCCACGGTGGCCGGCCCCGTGCAGGTGCCGCCCGTGCGCGGCGCAAGCTTGACCCACAGTGCAGTGGCCCCGCCTATGCCGGCCTCGCCCGCATCCAGGTTGCTGTTGTGGTTGGGGTCGCTGTAAACGTTGCCGCCGAAACCCAGGGCTACCGTACTGACCACGGGCGCAGCGCAGCCGGCGCTCGGCGTGTTGGCAGCCGTGCAAGTGGTCGGGGTCGGTGGGCTGGTGCCGCCGGCCGGGTCTACGGCGGTGTAGTTGGTGACCGTGATGTTGCTCGTCGGTCTTGCCGTGATCTGCAGCGTCGAGGTGCCGCCGCTGGCTGTGATGGCGCCAACGAAATTGCAGGTCACCAGCGTGCCGCCGGCATTGGCCGCGGTCGAGCAGGTCCAGCCGGTGCCGCTGCTGCTGACGTAGGTCATGTTGACGGGAAGCTGATCCACCACCCGCGCCACAAAGGCCGGCGTGGTGGTGGTGGTTGCCACGGTAAGGGTGTAGACACTGTTGATGCCCACCTGCAACGCAGGGCTGGGCTGCGACTTGGTGACAGTCAGCGTGGGGTAGATGGGCGTGATGGTCACGGAGCCGTCGCCACCGGGATTGCCGGTGCCCGGCGCCGTGTTGCCGGGGACGGTCGCGCCGCCCGCGCCACCCAGCGACGCGGTCACGCTGAAAGCCGACACCGACACCGCGTCGCGGCAAGATCCGCCGCCCGTGGCCTGAGCGGTGGTGTTGGTGGCGCTGCTGTCCACCAGTTCCGCGCCGCCCACACCGGCCGCGCAACCGGCGCYGCCGCCGCCGCCGCCCGAGCCGTCGCCGACGCGTGTCGCGCCGGCGCTACCCGCTGCGCCCGGCAAGGTGCCTATCGTCGTCGTCGCGGCCAGCCCGGGGCGGCCCGCGATGTTGAGC
>NZ_JBFUAZ010000398.1:0-4037 GCF_056406035.1 Polaromonas sp. P1_E1_2
TTTGCCTGGAAAAGGCTCCCAGATGCAAAGCCTTCAATTATAGGCCGTTGAGACCTTCCCCGGCCGGCCCTAAAACACCCGCACCCGCAGGACAAACTGCATGGCAATCAACCCCAATACAAAGCCCAGACCGCCATAAATCAGGCTTTGCAGCAGTTTGTTGGTGCGCTTTTGCTCATACAGCAGTTCCTCAAGCTCCCGCCGGTTGATTCCAGGGGGTGATTTCAGGTACTGGGACAGCAGGCGCGGCAAACCGGGTAGCAGCTTGGCATAAGCAGGCGCCTCCGCCTTGAGCTGCGCCAGCAATTTTTCCGGGCCCACCTGCTCGAGCATCCATTTCTCGAGAAAAGGCTTGGCGGTGCTCCAGAGGTCCAGGTCGGGGTCCAGCTCACGCCCCAGTCCCTCGATGTTCAACAGGGTTTTTTGCAGCAGCACCAGCTGGGGCTGGATTTCGACATGGAAACGGCGCGAGGTCTGAAACAGACGCATCAGCACCAGCCCCAACGAAATTTCCCTGAGCGGCCGATCAAAGTAGGGTTCGCAGCACGCACGAATGGCGGCTTCCAGTTCGTCCACCCGAGTCTCGGGCGGAACCCAGCCGGATTCCAGGTGCAACTCGGCCACCCGTTTGTAGTCGCGCTGGAAAAACGCGCTGAAATTCTGTGCGAGGTATTCCTTGTCAACCTCGGTCAGGGTGCCCACGATTCCGAAGTCCAGCGAGATGTAGCGGCCGAATGTTTCCGGCGCCAGACTGACCTGGATATTGCCGGGATGCATGTCGGCATGGAAGAAACCGTCGCGGAATACCTGGGTGAAGAAGATGGTGACGCCGTCGCGCGCCAGTTTTTTCATGTCGACACCGGCATCGCGCAGGCGCTGGGCCTGGCTGATGGGAACGCCTTTCATGCGCTCCATCACCATGACGTCGGGCATGCAGAAGTCCCAGACCATTTCAGGGATCATCACCAGGTCAAGGTTTTGCATGTTGCGGCGCAGCTGGGCCGCATTGGCCGCCTCACGCAGAAGGTCCAGCTCGTCGTGCAGGTATTTGTCGAATTCGGCCACTACCTCGCGGGGCTTGAGGCGTTTGCCATCAGCCGACGCGCCTTCCACCCAGCCGGCCATCATGTGCATCAGCGCCAGGTCTTTCTCGATCGCCGGCAGCATATTGGGCCGCAGCACCTTGACGGCCACTTCGCGGCCACTTGGCAAGATGGCGAAGTGCACCTGGGCAATCGAGGCGCTAGCTACGGGGATTTGTTCGAAGCTGGCAAAGATGCGGTCCAGCGGCCGGCCAAAGGCTTTTTCGATGATGGCGACGGCGACGGCGGACTCAAAAGGCGGCACCCGGTCCTGCAGGCGCGCAAGCTCGTCGGCGATGTCGGGCGGAAGCAGGTCGCGCCGTGTCGACATCACCTGGCCGAACTTGACAAAGATGGGCCCCAGGCTTTCAAGCGCTTCGCGCAGGCGCTCGCCGCGCGGTGCCTTCAGGTTGCGGCCCAGCGAAACGATGCGGGTCAGCAAACGGATCCAGGGACGCTCGAAACTGGAGAGCACCAGCTCATCCAGGCCAAACCGGAGCACGGTCCAGACGATAAAAACACCTCGGAAGAGGCGACTCATGCAGCAGGTGCTTTCACTGGCTCGGCATCGCCGCCTGTCGCAGAAGGACCCGCCTTGGGCGCCGTTTCAGGGGGTTGGGCACCGGTGGTTGCTGCCGCAGAGGAAGGAGGAACCGACGCAAGAGGTGTACTTGCCAAAAACTGCTTGAGCCCCGCAAAAATTCGCCGCCCGGCGTCGGCCACTGCATGTGCAGGAGCGTCACCGATCAGCCGCGAAAGGTCCTCTTCGGCATCCCAGCGCAGGTTTTCAGCCAGCCAGCCCAGTTCGGCGGCCAACTGCACGTCACCCTCGATTTTCACCGGCGGCGGCTTGCCGGCCAGCACAGACTGCATCACGGTCAGCGGCGATTCAGTAGCCACAGCCAGCAGCAGGTCCGGCTTGGCAGCAGGCTGGGCCCGGTCCACCAGGCCCGCCGGTGTAACCACCAGGTCAATCGCAAACAGGCCCCAGCGCAGATGCACCACGCGCCCCTTTTGCCGCAGCAGACGGTCCTGCGCCTGCTTTTCCTGCATCAGGACATGGTTCAGGAAGAGCACCAGCCGTTGCTGCCCCTCATCCACCACCCAGGCGGGCGGCTGAAAGCGGGTGGCAATGGATTCCAGAAATGAAAAAGGGGACGTGGTATTCATACGTCCCCCGATTCTGACATGGCCCCCACGGTCACGCACTTCGTGGCGTAACCCAGTGGAAAGAGTATTTCACCAGCAGGCGCCGCGGAACCGGCTTTGCCGGGCCGCAGGCGCCGCCCCCTGAAAGGGGGGAACAGGCTACATGAAGTGAGCCTGGACGGGGGTTATTGGAGAGCCTGTACACCGGCGACCAGCCAGCCGCTGCCGCCGCTGCGTGGCTTGGTCATGTTCCAGACTTCGCGGAAGGGGCTGGCGCCTGCGGAGGCGTCTTCGCGGATCATGCCGGAAAACTCCACGCTGGCCATGTAGACATCGCTCAGTTCCTCGATGCCCAGCAATTGCGCATCCAGCATCACGACCTCGGTCTTGTTGACCTGGCCGCCGGTATGCGATTCGCGGTCGGCAAGCTGGGTCTTGATCTGCTCGAGCATGTCGTCCGTCATCATGGCGCGCAGGTTCTGGATGTCGGAGCGGTCCCAGGCATCCTGCAGCGTGACGAAGTTGGCCTTGCTGGCCTTGAGGAAGCCTTCGGCGTCAAAACCGGCCGGAACGCCCCAGGACTGCACACCCAGCAAGGCCGAGCCGATCATGGAACCGCCTGCGGGCGCTGCCGCATCGTATTTGTTGGCATCAAAAGCCATGCTACTGCGTTCCCAAGGGCGCGCGGATGCATCGTTGCCGACGTTCTCAGGGCTGTAGTTCTTGGGGGTGGTGGCGTTGCCCGCACCCTGGAAGGCAAAAGGCGCCTGCCCGGGCGCAGAGCCTTGCGCGCCAGCCGCTCCGCCCTTGAATTTGCGCATGATGAAGCCGATCACCAGCATGACCACCAGCGCCAGCAAGGCAAACATGATGATCTGGCCGAAGGCGCCGCCCAGGCCCAGCGATGAAGCCAGCCAGGCCAGGCCCAGACCTGCGGCCAGGCCGCCCAGCATGGCGCCCCAGGGTTTTTTGGGCGCAACAGGCGCCGGCGTTGCCGCAGGGGCTGCCGGTTTGGCGGCATTGGCACCACCAGGCGCCGCCTCACGCTTGGTCACGTTGGACGACTGCTTGCCAAATGACGAACCACCGCCCAGTCGTTTGGCGTCAGCAACCGTTCCCCCCAAAGTCAGGGTTAACGCAAGCGCTGCGGAAAAAATTGCCGACCAGATTTTCATATCGTCTCCTTGATCACGGTTTTGAGGCCGTTTGACTTTTCAACACTTGATTCCAACATGCAATGCCACAACTCCGCCTGTCATGTTGTGATAGTCCACATGGCCGAAACCACTTTTATGCATAAGGGCTTTCAGTTCGTCCTGGCCGGGGTGCATGCGAATTGATTCGGCGAGGTACTGGTAGCTTGAATCGTCATTGGYCACCAGCTTGCCCAACCGCGGCAACACCTTGAAGGAATACCAGTCGTAAATCTTTTCCAGCGGCTTGGCGACTTTGGAGAACTCCAGCACCAGCAGCTTGCCACCGGGCTTGAGCACGCGGTTCATCTCGCGCAACGCATCTTCCTTGTGCGTCATGTTGCGCAGCCCGAAGGCGACCGTCACCACGTCGAAGCTCGCATCGGGAAATGGTAGATGTTCGGCGTCGCACACCAGGGTGGGCAAGCTGACACCAGCATCCAGCAGGCGGTTCCGGCCTTCGCGGAGCATCGCCTCGTTGATATCGGTATGCACCACGCGGCCGGTGCTGCCCACCTTGGGGGCAAAGGCCAGCGCCAGGTCGCCCGTGCCGCCGGCGATGTCCAGCACCTGGTAGCCCTCTTTGACGTTGGCCACCAGCACTGTGTAGGCC
>NZ_JBFUAZ010000399.1:0-4022 GCF_056406035.1 Polaromonas sp. P1_E1_2
CTCGCGGCCTTCAGCGGTGTAGCTTTGCACCACCGGAATGGCGTTAAGCACTTCGGCCGCGATCGCGCTGGAGTCGGCCACGCGGTCCTGGCTGGCGCGCGACAGCTTGCGTACACGCCGGCCAAACCAGACCGAGGGCGCGACGATCAACACCAGCACCACCAGTACCTGCACCATGAGGTACGGGTTGGTATAGACCAGCATCCCCAGCGCGCCCACGCCCATCACGGCATTGCGCAGGCCCATGCTGAGCGAAGAGCCCACCACCGTCTGCACCAGCGTTGTGTCGCCGGTCAGGCGCGAGAGCACTTCGCCTGTCTGTGTGGTTTCAAAAAACTCGGGGCTTTGCCGCACGACATGCGCGTAGACCGCATTGCGCAGGTCTGCCGTCACGCGCTCGCCCAGCCAGCTCACCATATAGAAGCGGCCTGCCGAAAAAAGGCCCAGCGCCGCCGCCACGCCAAACAGTTCAAAGAAATGGGTGCGCAGCGCCATCAGCTGCTGGCCCTTGTCCGCCGCGCTGAGCCCGCCGTCAATCAGGCTGCGCAGGGCCAGCGGAAACACCAGCGTGGCCACGGCCGCCATCACCAGGAAAAACATCGCCAGAACAATCCGCCCCCGGTAGGGACGCAGGAAGGGAACGAGGCCGGAAAGGGAGCGGGGCGCGCCCTTGGGCGCATTGGAAAGGGAAGAAGTAGCCATGCGGGGAGTTTAGCCATAAAAGATGTCTGTACAAACACAGCCTTGACAATGTTTGTCTAGGCATGTATTATTCGTGTCCATGRAATCTGAATCCACCCGTCCGCCAGCGACCTCAGTTCCTTCAACTCCCTTGTGCGGGTTGCCGGCCGAGTTCTATTGCGCGACGGATTACGACGCCGGGCAAAGCACCGGCGCGCTGATGCGCCAGATTCTCAACAGCGTCTCCCAGCAGGTCACGCGCGAACTGGAGCCCCAGGGCCTCACCAACGCRCAGTGGGTGCCCATGCTCAAGATCTACCTCGGAAAGGCTTCCACGGTGGCTGAACTGGCCCGTGTCTGCCAGCTCGACGCCGGTTCCATGACCCGCCTGCTCGACCGGCTCGAAGCCAAGGGCTTTTGCCGCCGCATCCGCTCCAGCGAAGACAGGCGCGTGGTCAATATCGAATTGACACCCGAAGGCCGCGAAGCCGCAAAAGAAATCCCCGCGGTGCTCAGCCGTGTGCAAAACGCCCACCTGGCCGGCTTCACGGTCGATGAGTGGCAAAACCTCAAAGGCTACCTGCGCCGCATTCTTGAAACAGCGCAGACCCTTCAAGCCCTTCAAGCAGCGAATGAAAAAGATGACAAATAACAGCAACACCCTCTGCAGCGCGTCCGCTTCTGTCTCGGCTTGCGTTTCGGTGAACCAGGCCGAACACGCCGAGCCGCGCCTGCCGCTCTGGCGCGCCTCTTTCCGCATGGCCCTGGTGGCCGCCGCCAGCGTGGTGGCCGTGGGTTTGATGGCAACCGGCCTCACCGGCTGTGCCGACATGTCGGGCATCGCACCGCATTCCAGCCTGCGTGACGCGCCTTCGCTGGGCCTGGCTGCCGACACCGCCAGCCAAACGCCGGCCCAGGCGCCACTGGCCGCCGAATGGTGGCGCGAGTTTGGCGATGTGCAACTCAATAGCCTGGTCGACCAGGCCCTGCAAACCAGCCCGACCTTGAAGCTCGCGCAGGCCCGTCTGGCTCGCGCACTGGCCGTCACCGAGGTTGCCGATGCCGCCACGCTGCCGCAGGTCACCGGGCAACTGGACCTGACGCGCCAGCAATACACCGCCAATGGCGCAGTGCCCGCACCACTGGCAGGCTCCATCCGCAACAGCGGTACCGCGCAGCTCGCGGTGAGCTGGGAGCTTGATTTTTTCGGCAAGAACCGTGCCGCACTGGACGCCGCGCTGGGCACCGCCAACGCGGCTGAAGCAGACGCGCAGGCCGCACGCTTGCTGCTGGCCAGCAATGTGACCCGCACTTACTTTCAGCTGGTTCGCCTGAACGAGCAGGTGACAGTGGCCCGCCGAACACTCGCCCAGCGTGACGAAACCCTCAAGCTGGTGCGCGACCGCGTCGACGCCGGCCTGGACACCCGCCTGGAACTGCGCCAGAGCGAAGGCGGCTTGCCCGAAGCGCGCCTGCAGCTCGAAACCCTGCAGGAACAAATGGCCCTCACGCGCAACGCGCTCGATGCCCTCATTGGCAAGCCAAATGGCACTGCAGCTCTTTCCCTTCCTGCGCAAGCAGCTATCAAAAATGTAGCAACCGCCACGGCCATTCCGGCCGACCTGCTGGGCCGGCGCGCCGACATTGCCGCCGCGCGCTGGCGCGTAGAGGCTTCGTCCAAAGACGTGGTCAATGCCAAAACCCAGTTCTACCCCAACGTCAATCTCGTTGCTTTTGCCGGTTTTTCCAGTATCGGCCTCGGCCGCCTGCTTGACTCCGGCAGCCAGCAGTGGGGTGTCGGGCCGGCCCTGCGCCTGCCGATTTTTGACGCCGGCCGCCTGCGTGCCAACCTGCGCGGCAAAACCGCCGACCTCGATGCCGCTGTCGAAAGCTACAACGCCGCCGTGATCGACGCGGTGCGCGATGTGGCTGACCAGGTGGCGTCATCGCAAGCCATCACGCGCCAGCAAACCGAACAGCGCGCCGCGCAGGAAGCCGCAGAAGGCGCCTATGACATCGCCGTGCAGCGCTACAAGGCCGGACTGGGCACCTACCTCAATGTGCTGACGGCCGAAACCAGCGTGCTGGCCCAGCGCCGCCTGGCGGTAGACCTCTCGGCCCGCGCGCTCGACACACAGGTCGCCTTGATACGCGCCCTGGGCGGCGGCTACAGCAATGCCCCGGCTCAGGCGAAGCAGGCGCAAGGTGCTACAAAAACAATAGCTGCTGGCGCTCGTCCTGATTGGGCTACAGCCGGTTTTAATTCTGAAAAAGTGCCTGCAGCGCATTAGGCGCCGGTCCCACGTCACGCAACGTCTTCAAATCAATCAACACCCTGACAACATCATGAGCGACACAACATCTACCAACTCCCCAGCTCCCAATGCGCCTGCACAGCCGCCCGCAGGAAACCCCAAACGCAAAAAGGCGCTGACGGCGCTTGCGGCCGTGGTGGTCGTTGCAGGGCTGGGTTGGTCTGCCTATGAATACCTGGTGGCCAGCCATTACGAGTCCACCGACAACGCCTATGTGCAGGGCAACGTGATCCAGATCACGCCGCAAATCGGCGGCACTGTCATGGCCATCATGGCCGACGACACCGACTTTGTGAAAGCCGGCCAGACGCTGGTGCAGCTTGACCCGGCCGACGCCAAGGTCGCGCTGGAGCAGGCCGAAGCCGCACTGGCCCAGGCCGTGCGCCAGGTGCGTACGCTCTACGCCAACAACGGCACGCTGGCCGCGCAGATCGCGCTGCGCGATGCCGATGTGGTCAAGGCGCAAAGCGACATCGCCCGCGCCAGCGACGACCTGAACCGCCGCCAGTCGCTCACCGGCAACGGCGCGGTGTCCAAAGAAGAACTCAACCACGCGCAGACGCAGCTGGCCACCGCCAAAAGCGCGCTGGCTGCGGCGCAGGCCGGTGTGGTCGCCGCACGTGAGCAGCTCACCAGCAACCAGGCCCTGACCGAAGGCACCAGCGTCGAGCAACACCCCAGCGTGCAGGTTGCCGCCGCCCGGGTGCGTGAGGCCTACCTGGCCACACAGCGCGCCGCGCTGCTGGCGCCCGTGGATGGCTATGTGGCCAAGCGCACGGTGCAACTCGGCCAGCGCGTGGCCGCCGGCGCGCCGATGATGTCCATCATCCCGCTCAACCAGGTCTGGGTCGACGCCAACTTCAAGGAAGTCCAGCTGCGCAACATCCGCATCGGCCAGCCCGTGACGCTGGTGGCAGACCTGTACGGCAAGAAGGTGGAATACAAGGGCAAGGTAGCCGGCCTGGGCGTCGGCACCGGTGCCGCCTTTTCATTGCTGCCCGCGCAAAACGCCACCGGCAACTGGAT
>NZ_JBFUAZ010000400.1:0-4019 GCF_056406035.1 Polaromonas sp. P1_E1_2
TCTAGGCTATTTTTCTTTCCGGGGGGCCGCTTTTGGGGTCCTTTTTCATACCGTTGCCATCGCGATAGTGGTTTTCCTGGGACTGGGCGGCGCCGGACGGGCTGTACGTCCAACAAGAGCTCCGCTATTCTGGAAGCCTAATTCCGGAGGAGAAACATGGGATCACTGAATGTCGAGGACCACGGCGAGTGGCTCAGTTTTGGCTTGTCGTACGCGGGCAGCACCATTCCCGTCAGGATTTCGCGCGAGGCGATGGAGGAGTTCTTCGGCGCCGTGCCTGGGCCGGACTCCCTGAAAAAAGCGTATGAACAGGATGCTGAAATGATTCACGCCCGGGCCGCTGATCTGGTCGTGGCGGGTGTGAGCTACACGCCTGAAAATCCCCTCGTGCTGAAAATGGAAGATTTTTAGGTGCATTCACGGCCGGCAGCCATGAATGCTATGGTGGCCGGAGCATGAACAAAGCCTTTACCAAAGAAACCGAGCCGGAGGACGACGAGCCGACGCTCGCACCCCTGCCTGCAGGCGGCAAAAACTACATCACACCACAGGGCTATGAACACCTGCGCAGCGAACTTCTGGACCTGATCGACAGCGAACGTCCCAAAATGGTGGAAATCGTTCATTGGGCTGCCAGCAATGGAGACCGCTCCGAGAACGGCGACTACCACTACGGCAAAAAGCGGCTGCGGGAAATCGACCGGCGAATCCGGTTTTTGACGCAGAGACTGGAAATTGCGGAAATCAGCAACCCGTCGGTGCACCACGGTAGCGACCAGGTTTTTTTCGGCGCGACAGTTGCCTACGCCGATGGCGAAGGAGTCGAGCGAGTCGTGACCATTCTCGGCATTGACGAAGCCAACAGCGCCCAAGGACAAATCAGCTGGATATCACCTGTCGCCAGAGCGCTGCTCAAATCGCGTGTTGGCGATGAAGTAAGTCTCATGACTCCGCAGGGTGTACAGGCGCTCGAGGTACTGAAAGTGGACTATCCCGCACCGGACAAATCGACAGCGGATTAGCCGGACGATTTGGCGCGTTGCACCCGCAGTACGGAAGGTGTGCGCTTCACGCTGCGCAAGGCGGAAGCCAGGTGGATGCGGTCGCGCACGGCCACGCCGAAGCGCAGGTCCGTGGCGTCATGCGAAGGCTCCTGGCCCATGTCGACATGGGTAATGTCCGCCTCGGCACTGGCCAATGCAGCCGCCACTCGCGCCAGGACCCCTTTCCCATTGGAGACGGTGACCAAGAGGTTTGTTTCAAACGTCCGCACAGGCTCGTCGGACCAGTCCACGGCGATAAAACGCTCGCTGTCACGGTGCTGCAGTCGCTTGGCGACAGCGCAGTCATCAGTATGTATCACCAGACCTTCACCGCGGCCCAGGTAGCCCACGATGCCGTCGCCAGGAATCGGGCGGCAACAGGGGGCAAACTGCACGGAGGCGCCTTCACTCCCATCGATCACCAGCGCGCCTTGCGACACAGACTCATGGGCGGTGTAGCGCTCACGGCTCATGAGCAGGGCATTGGGTTTTTCACCGGTTTCGGCAAGCAGGGTGACGATGCGCTTGGCCACCATGCTGGCGATCCGTTTGCCCAGCCCGATGTCGGTTAGCAGATCGGCACGTGACCGGTTGCCGGTAAAACGCAGGATCTTTTCCCAGGTGGCGTGGTGGGCTTCATCGTCGTCGGGGAGGCGTTCGCGTTCGATGCCCTCGGCACGCAGCGCCTGCGCGAGCATTTTTTCGCCCAGGTCTTGCGACTCGGACAGCGCCATGGTTTTCAGGTGGTGGCGTATTTTGGAGCGGGCTTTCCCCGTGCGTACAAATCCCAGCCAGCCGGGGTTGGGGCTGGAGACCGACGCCGTGATGATTTCGATCACGTCGCCGTTATGCAGCTCTGAGCGAAGTGGCACCTGCTCGCCGTTGACTTTGGCCGCCACGGCCCGGTGCCCCACGTCACTGTGAATGGCGTAAGCAAAGTCCACGATGGTCGCGCCGCGCGGCATGGCCATGATCTGGCTTTTCGGCGTGAACACATAGACCGCCTCGGGAAACAGGTCAATCTTGACGTGATCCCAGAACTCGGCCGCATCGCGTGTTTCCTGCTGGATGTCGAGCAGCGATTGCAGCCACTGTGTCCCCAGCCGCTGCGAAGCGTCGCCATCCGGGTCGGTGGCCTTGTAGAGCCAGTGCGCCGCGACCCCGGATTCCGCCACCACATGCATGGCTTCGGTGCGCATCTGGAACTCGATGTTGGTACCGAAGGGGCCAACCAGCGTGGTGTGCAGAGACTGGTAACCGTTGATCTTCGGGATTGCGATGTAGTCCTTGAACTTTCCGGGCAGGGGCTTGTAGAGCTGGTGCAACACCCCCAYGGCTGTGTAGCAGGCCGTCAGGTCTTTCACGATCACTCGAAACCCATAGAGATCGGTCACCTGGGCAAACGAAAGGTGCTTTTCATCCATCTTGCGGTAGATGGAATACAGCGTCTTTTCTCGTCCCGAGATCATCACCGGCACATGGGCGCCGGTAAAGGCCGATTCGACCTCTCCCTGCACCCGCTTGATCACGTCGCGCCGGCGGCCGCGGGCCTTCTGCAACGCCTTGGTCAAGGTGGCGTAGCGCCAGGGGTGCAGGTGCTGGAAGGAAAGGTCCTGCAATTCCCGGTAGGTCGTGTTCAGGCCCAGGCGGTGGGCGATGGGCGCGTAAATGTCCAGGGTTTCGCGCGAGATTCGGGTCCATTTGGCGCGCGGGACATCGCCCAGCGTGCGCATGTTGTGCGTCCGGTCAGCCAGCTTGATCAGGATGACCCGCACGTCGCGTGCCATGGCCAGCAGCATCTTGCGGAAAGACTCAGCCTGGTTTTCTTCCCGGGTGTTGAATTCCAGCTTTTCGAGTTTGGTCAGCCCGTCCACCAGTTCAGCCACCGGCGCGCCGAAACGCTCGATCAGCTCGGGCTTGGTGACGCCGCAGTCTTCAATGGCGTCATGCAGCAGGGCGGCCATGAGCGCCTGTGCATCCAGCTTCCACTCGGCGCATTGTTGCGCGACGGCGATAGGGTGGGTGATATAGGGTTCGCCGCTGTTGCGCAGCTGGCCCAGATGGGCCTCATCGGCAAAGCGATAGGCGCGGCGGACATTGTCAATGTCGGCAGCGCTCATGTAGTCGAGTTTCGCCGTGAGCGCAGCAAAGCTTGCCGCTGCTGCGTTCGCGGCGGCGGGGGTCGACTTGCTCGAAACAACAGGCGAAAGCATGGCGCTCATGCCTTAAATGTATCGCGGCATGAATAAATCATGAAAAAAATGGACTTTATGAGGCCATAAATGCAAAAAGCACCGCATTGCGGTGCTTTTTTTCGGTGCCGGATTTGACTCAGGAGGGCACTTTTTTCAGCATTTCGAGGCCAATCTTGCCTTCTGCGATCTCGCGCAGGGCGGTGACGCCAGGCTTGTTCTTGCTTTCAATCTTGGCGGCGTGCCCCTGGCTGAGCATGCGTGCACGGTAGGTGGCAGCCAGAACCAGCTGGAAGCGGTTCGGGATTTTTTCGAGGCAGTCTTCAACGGTAATGCGGGCCATGGTGATCTCCGGTGTGATCGATAACGGGGAAAGCGGGTGAAATCAGGGAATTTGAAGGGCCTGGAAGGTTTCGGCGCGGGCTCGCCGCTGGGCCGAAAACTTGAGCCGTTGGGCATGCACAATGGTTTTCAGGTCGAAAACTGCCCGCTCAAATAACTCGTTAATTATAACGAAGTCGAATTCCCGGGCCTGGGCCATCTCGGTGGCCGCGTTTTTGAGCCGCAATTCGATGACTTCGGCACTGTCTTCGCCACGCCGCTGCAGGCGCGAGCGCAACTCTTCCCAGCTTGGCGGGAGTATGAAAATCAGCACCGCATTGGCAAAAATCCGTTTGATGTTGATCGCGCCCTGAAAGTCTATTTCCAGAATCACGTCGGCGCCGGTGGCGATTCGCTCCTCAATGGTCTGCCGCGAGGTGCCGTAGCGGTGGCCGTGTACATG
>NZ_JBFUAZ010000401.1:0-4008 GCF_056406035.1 Polaromonas sp. P1_E1_2
CCTTTAACCTGCGCTGCCCCCGCAACGGTAATACGGACGAATGGGCTCCTGACGTCAAGTCAGAAGCCCATTCAGCTTTCATCACTAGCCACTGAGCGTTTTGAACACACGCTTGGGAAGGCGATGGAGGCAGTTCCGTCAGCCCGGATACCGGCCAACAAGGTGAACGCGCACGTCCATGAACTGGCATGAGCGTTTGTAACGCTCATGCACTGGCGGGGAAGCCAGTGAGGGTATTTTGTTGATTRTCTGATTCCATGAAAACCTGTGTTTTCCACACACGCCTTGCCGTGCTTCCGCTGGCTGTGGCCGCTGCATTTCCCGCCTTGTCCCAGACTGCCCCGGCGGCTCAGGCCGGCGCGGCGCCACAACTCAAGGAAATGGTGGTAACCGCTACGCGCAGCGCCCAACCCATCGGCGATGTCATTGCTGATGTCACGGTCATTGACCGTGAAACCATAGAGCGCGCCGGCCCGGTGGGGCTGGCTGACGTTCTGGTTCGCGTGCCAGGCATACAGATCACCCGTAACGGCGGTATCGGCAGCAATACAAGCGTTTTTGTGCGTGGCGGTGAAACCCGCCACACCCCGGTTTTTGTAGACGGCGTGAGGGTGGAGTCGCAGACGACGGCTGGAGCCGCCTCCTGGAACAACATTCCCCTCTCGCTGATTGATCGCATTGAGATCGTGCGCGGCCCCAGCAGCGCAGTCTATGGCTCCGACGCCGTGGCCGGCGTGATCCAGATTTTCACCAAGCGCGGCCAAGGCCGTTTTTCGCCTTCCGTGACGGTCGGCTACGGCTCCTACAACACCAGCCGGGTCGAGCTCGCCGCCAGCGGTTCAGCGGGCGGCTTTGACTATTCGCTGGGCTTGACGCAGGGACAAAGCGATGGCTTCAATGCCCGGACCATCCCGGCTCAAAACCCCGATGCCGACGGCTACAAAAGCCAGAGCGCCAATGCCAAACTGGGTTTGCAGATCAACCCTGACCACCGCATTGAAGCCAATGTGTTGCAGAGCCATATGGATGCGCAGTACGACGGCGGCCTCACACGCGACTTTCGCCGCATCAGCGACCTGCAGACCCTGGGCCTGCAGTGGGAAGCCAAATGGTCTGGCCAATACAGCACCAAGCTGACGATCACGCAAGGTACCGATTCAGGTGAAGAAGGCCTGAACGGCTCGACCCCGCAGATTTCTTACGACAAGAGCACCATCAGCACGTTGTTGTTCCAGAACGAATACCGCATTGGCGCGCATCTCCTGAGCGCCACACTGGAAAGCCGTCGCGATGTGTTCCTCCTGGTTGGCTCCTCGGCCGTGCCGGCTGGCATGAGCACCCTCAACGGGAACCGTTCGCTGGATGGCGTGAGCCTGGGCTACGGCTGGAGCGGCGGCGCGCACACGGTGCAGTTCAACGCCCGCCATGACACGGACAGCGAATTCGGCGGAAAGACCACCGGCTCCGCCGCCTATGCCTTTGCGCTCACGCCACAGTGGAAAGTGTCCGCATCCGCCGGCACCTCCTTCCGGGTCCCCACGCTGTACCAGCGTTTCAGCATTTACGGCACCTCGACCTTGAAGCCCGAATCCGGCCGCAGCGTGGAAATGGCGCTCAAATACAGCCAGGGGACTGCCCAGTACGGTGTCACCGCTTATCGCAACCGCCTGACCAACCTGCTGAGCTTCGTCACGGGCAACGGTCCCTGCATCAATGGCGGCCCGCCGACGGTGCAGAGCAATCGTTCCTGTTATGCCAATACGGCCCAGGCGCAGTACACAGGGCTGACATTCACGGCTGCCGAGACGCTGGGCAATGTTCACATCCACGGCTCGCTGGATCTGCAGAATCCCAAGAACCTGGTCACCAACCGAACCCTGCAGCGCCGCTCCCGCCAATATGGCACGCTGGGCGCCGAGATGCCGGTGGGCGGCTGGCAACTGGCGACCGACCTGGTGATGGCCTCGCACACCTTCGACAGCGACACCAGCAACGTCGTGCTGCCAGGCTACTCGCTCGTGAACCTGAGCGCCACGACGGCGCTGTCGCGCGACTGGAAACTGGTCGCCAAGCTGGACAATGTGACCGACAAGGCCTACCAGACTGCCGGCACTTACGCCAATGGCCGGCGCTCTGTGTACGTCGGCCTGACCTGGGCGCCCCAGTAAGTAAGCCTCATCCACACCAGCCATGCAAACCTCCGTCCGTTGCCCTGCCATCCTCATCGCCGCCCCGGCTTCCGGCCAGGGCAAGACGACGGTGACCTGCGCGCTGGCGCGCCTGCATGCGCGGCAGGGCCGCCGGGTTCGGGTTTTCAAGTGCGGGCCGGATTTTCTGGACCCGTGCTGGCACGCCCTGGCCAGCGGCACGCCGGTGTACCAGATGGATCTGTGGATGACGGGCGAGGACGATTGCCGCGCGCGTCTCCATGCGGCGGCGCTGGAGGCCGACCTGGTCATTGTGGAAGGCGTGATGGGCCTGTTTGACGGTGAGCCCAGCGCGGCCGACCTGGCGCAGCGCTTTGGCTTGCCGGTGCTGGCGGTGGTGGATGCATCGGGCATGGTGGCTACCTTTGGCGCGCTGGCCTTTGGCCTGCAGCACTATCGCCCCGACATGCCCTGGGCCGGGGTGCTGGCCAATCGCGTGGCCAATGTGCGCCATGCGGGCATGCTGCAGGCCAGCGTGGCGCCGGACCAATGGTTGGGTGCAGTGCTGCGCAATCCCGCCATGAGCCTGCCCAAGCGCCACCTGGGCCTGACCGTGGCGACCGAAGTGGCAGATGCCATGGAAAGGCTGGACGCCGCAGCCGATACGCTGGCCACCACGCCGCTGGGTCAGATGACCCTGGACGACTTACAGCGATGGGCGGTGGACTTCGCGGCGCCGGAAGCCTCTGCGCCCACTGCTCCCATGCTGAAAGGCAGAACCATCGCTGTTGCGCACGATGCCGCTTTCTGTTTTATCTACGCGGCCAACCTCGATACCCTGCGCGCGCTGGGTGCTGAGCTGGTGTTTTTTTCGCCGCTGTCTGGCGCGGCGCTGCCTGCATGCGACGCGCTGTGGATTCCCGGCGGCTACCCTGAGCTGCACGCAGAGGCGATTGCCGCTAACACCCCTATGCGGGAAAGCCTGGCCGCACACATTTCCGCAGGCAAACCTGTATGGGCCGAGTGCGGCGGCATGATGGCTCTGTTTGAGACGCTGGTCACGCTGGATGGCCAACACCATGTGCAATGGGGTGTGCTGCCTGGCGAAGTGACCATGCAAAAGCTGCTGGCTGGCCTGGGCCCGCAGCAGCTGGCCCTGGAAAGCGGTACCTTGCGCGGCCACACTTTCCATTACTCGACCACGGCCACGCCGCTACAGCCCGCGGCACGCACCTCGCGGCCGGGCACCGCGCCTGCGCCGGATGCGGGCGAGGCCGTATGGCAGCAAGGTGCGGTGCGCGCCAGTTACTTCCACGCCTGGTTCCCGTCTTGCCCCGAAGCGGTGGCGGAGCTGTTCACGGCACCTGTAGAGGTGACTGCATGACGGACTTGCTGCACTA
Organism: Polaromonas sp. P1_E1_2; assembly: GCF_056406035.1. Lineage (NCBI taxonomy): Bacteria > Pseudomonadati > Pseudomonadota > Betaproteobacteria > Burkholderiales > Comamonadaceae > Polaromonas > Polaromonas sp. P1_E1_2. Next base: position 3,548 of record NZ_JBFUAZ010000401.1, read on the forward strand.
CCAACCCGGCCCGCAGCGCATCGTCTGCCTGACCGAGGAGACCACCGAATGGCTTTACCTGCTGGGCCAGCAGCAGCGCATTGTGGGCATCTCGGGCTACACCGTGCGGCCCAAACGCGCGCGCGATGAGAAGCCGCGCGTCAGCGCCTTCTTGAGCGCGAAGATCGAGAAGATCATGGAACTGCAGCCCGACTGCGTGCTGGGCTTTTCGGACCTGCAGGCCGATATTGCGTCTGACCTGGTCAAGCGCGGCGTGCAGGTCACGATCTTCAACCAGCGCAGCGTGGCCGAGATTTTCTCCATGCTGTTCCAGCTGGCCGCCATGGTGGGTGAGGCGGAGCAGGGCGCGCAGCGCATTGCACAGTTGCAGGCCGATTTGCGTGCCATGCAGGCGGCCGTCGCGGCCAGGGTCGCCAAGGGTGCGCGCCGCCCCAAGGTGTATTTTGAAGAATGGGACAGCC
>NZ_JBFUAZ010000402.1:0-4007 GCF_056406035.1 Polaromonas sp. P1_E1_2
GTGCTGGTCATGAACCGGGCACTGAAGGATTCACTTGAAAAACGTGCTTACCAGGCCTATACCGACACCCTGCAGACCACCGCAGACCTGAGCATGCCGGAAGAGGTGCGCTGGCTGGCCATGTATTCGGAAGTAGGTTGGGAAAGCCTGCCCAAGCCGTTCTGGCAGCGCTACGCAGTCATGGCAGACCAGCGTGTGCATGCGCAGGCCTGGCTGGACACCCACCTGGTCGACTTGCTGATGAACTGGCCGGAGCCATCACCAGATGCGCAAGTGCCTTTTATCCTGATGATTCTGCGCGGCAAGGCTTACCTGCGCATGCAATACACCCCCGCCGACATGCCGACGCTGGAACATGCGGCCCAGATCTTCACGAGCGCCTGCGAATCGGCCATTGCAGGCCTGTCCAACGACATCACGCTCTGATCGCATTGCCATTTTCAGGGTGAAATTGGCACTTTAGCCGTATGGGGTGAGCGCGAGTAGCTATTGATTTAATAGCAAAATTTGAGCGTATCAGCCGCCACGCGTTATGGGCATCTCGATTTCGCCGGGCATCAGCAAGTGCTTGGCCAGCTCAAGCTTGGCCAGAGAAGCTCGATGCACCTCGTCCGGGCCGTCGGCCAGGCGCAGGGTGCGCTGGCTGGCGTAGGCATAGGCCAGCGGGAAGTCGTCCGACACACCGCCTCCGCCGTGGGCCTGGATGGCCCAGTCGATGATCTGGCAGGCCATGTTGGGCGCCACCACCTTGATCATGGCGATCTCGGCCTTGGCAACCTTATTCCCAACGGTGTCCATCATGTAGGCCGCCTTGAGCGTCAGCAGGCGGGCCTGCTCGATCATGCAGCGGGCTTCGGCAATGCGCTCGTGCCAGACCGACTGGCTTGCGATCGGTTTGCCGAAAGCCACGCGGGTATTGAGGCGCTTGCACATCAGCTCCAGCGCGCGCTCGGCAATGCCGATGCTGCGCATGCAGTGGTGAATGCGTCCGGGCCCGAGGCGCCCCTGGGCAATTTCGAAACCACGGCCTTCGCCCAGCATCAAATTGGCGGCGGGCACGCGCACATTCGTCAGGCGCACTTCCATGTGGCCGTGCGGGGCGTCGTCGTAGCCGAAGACCGACAGCGGGCGGATGACCTCGATGCCGGGCGTGTTGGCGGGCACCAGGATCATGGACTGCTGTTCGTGGCGGCCGGCGTCGGGGTTGGTTTTACCCATGACGATGTAGATGGCACAGCGCGGATCGCCCGCGCCGGATGACCACCACTTGAGGCCGTTGAGGACGTAGTCGTCGCCGTCGCGCTCGATGCGGCACTGGATGTTGGTGGCGTCGGACGAAGCGACTTCCGGCTCGGTCATCAGGAAGGCAGAACGGATCTCGCCCTTGAGCAGCGGATCCAGCCACTGGTCCTTGTTGGCTTCGGAGCCGTAGCGGGCGATGGTTTCCATGTTGCCGGTGTCGGGCGCCGAGCAATTGAACACCTCGGCCGCAAAGGGCACGCGGCCCATGATTTCGCACAGCGGCGCGTATTCGAGGTTGGACAGACCTTCAGGGGCGCGCGGCGAGTGCGGCAAAAACAGGTTCCACAGGCCGGCGGCACGCGCCTTGGGTTTGAGCTCCTCGACCAGCCTGGTCGGGATCCAGGCATTGCCCTTGGCGCGGTTCTCGGCGATTTCGCGGAAAAAGCGGGCCTCATTGGGGTAAACATGCTCGTCCATGAACTTGAGCAGGCGCGCCCGCAGTTCCTGTACTTTGGGGGTGTAGTTGAAGTCCATGAAATCTCCAGAAAGATGTGAGGCGATGTTGTTATGAGACAGCGGTCGTTCAGCCCTGGCTTTTCAGGGCAAAGCCCCAGGCCATCCTGGCCAGCAGCGGCGCGCCGGCGGCCGAGCTGACGGCCTGGGCGCTGGAAGCCGTGCCGGCCTCGACGCGCTTGGCAATGCCTTGCAGAATGGCCGCGATGCGAAACAGGTTGTAGGCCATGTAGAAGTTCCAGTCGACCTTGAGCGCCTCGGGTGTGGTCAGCCCGGTGCGCTCGCAGTAAAGGCGTATGTAGTCGGATTCGGTGGGAATGCCCAGGCTGACCACGTCCAGCCCGCCAATGCCGCGGAAAGCGCCCGGCGGAATGTGCCAGGCCATGCAGTGGTAGCTGAAGTCGGCCAGTGGATGGCCCAGGGTGGAGAGCTCCCAGTCAAGCACGGCCAGCACACGCGGCTCGGTGGGGTGAAAGAGCAGGTTGTCCAGCCGGAAATCACCATGCACGACGGAGACCATGCTGTCGTCGCGCGCGCTGGCCGGGATGTTGGYCGGCAGCCACTGCATCAGGCTGTTCATCTCGGCGATGGGCTGGGTGATGGATGCGGCGTACTGCTTGCTCCAGCGGCCGATCTGGCGTTCAAAGTAGTTGCCGGGCTTGCCGTAGTCGGCCAGGCCCCGCTCGGTAAACTTCACCTTGTGCAGTGCGGCGACCACGCGGTTCATCTCGTTGTAGATATCCCCGCGCTGGGCGCTGGTCATGCCGGGAAGTGACTGGTCCCATAGCACGCGGCCTTCGACGAATTCCATTACATAGAAAGCGCGGCCGATCACGGATTCGTCCTCGCAGAGGCAATACATCCTGGGTACCGGCACGTCGGTGCCGTGCAGCCCCTGCATGACCTTGAATTCGCGCTCCACCGCATGGGCCGACGGCAGCAATTTGGCCACCGGTCCCGGCTTGGCGCGCATCACATAAGAAGCGGTGGGTGTGATCAACTTGTACGTCGGGTTGGACTGGCCGCCCTTGAAGATTTCCGCGGTCAGCGGGCCCTGGAAGCCAGGCAGGTGCTTGTCGAGATAAGCGGCAAGGGCTTCGAGATCAAAAGCGTGCGCACCCGAAACAGCCCGTGTACCGACAAAGTGATCGAAATTGCTCATGCTCAAACGTGTTGTCTCTGTTTATTTGTCAATTTCAGCTTCAGAGATGCGCATCAGGGTTGTGCGGTTGCGCACCACCAGGCCTCCCGGCTCGATCCGGATGGCTTCTTCGCGCTCCATGGATTTGAGCTCCTGGTTGACGCGCTGGCGCGAGGCGCCCAGCAGTTGCGCCAATTCCTCTTGTGCCAGCTGCAGGCCGATTCGCACCTCGCCGCTGTCCGCCAGGCTGGGCACACCGTAGCTGCGCACCAGGTGCAGCAGCTGCTTGGCCAGCCGCGCCCGCAAGGGCAGGGTGTTGAGGTCTTCCACCAGACCGAAGAGCTGCCGTATGCGCCGTGCATGCAGGCGCAACAGGGCCTCGTAGAGTTCGACATGCTGGCTCAGGATCTTGCGCAGATCGGCGCGCGAGACACACAGCAAGGTGGTCTCGCCATGGGCATAGGAGTCGTGGGTACGCCGCTCTCCGTCGAAGATCGCCACATCGCCGACCCAAAGGCCGGGCTCCACATAGGTCAGCGTGACCTGCTTGCCCGAAATCGAGGTCGAGCTGACACGAATGGCCCCACGTGCGCAAGAGATCCATTCCTCGGGCACGTCGCCGCGCGCGCTGATGAGTTCGCCGTCTTTGTAGCGTTTGACGTAGGCGCATCGGAGTATGTCGTGCCTCAGGGATGGGGACAGGGATGAAAACCAGCGGCCATTGTTAATGGCCTCTCGTTCCTCTATCGTAAGAATGGGATCGTCCATGGTCTGTCTTTTGAGTGACTAACAAGACGACCATTGTCGCTTGAGGGACCCGCCCGGCGCCAGTGGGCTGTCGCATGGGTGTCGCCCGGCCGGAGGCCTGGATTGTCGGTTGGGCAGCCCGCGACTGGCTGCCTGCCGCCTAGCGGTAGTGCGGCGTGCGCTTGTTCAGGAAGGCGTCTATGCCTTCACCCGCGTTGGCGTCGTGCAGGTTGCGCACGAAGTGATCACGTTCGTGGGTGAGCTGCTCGGTCAGCGTGCTGCCGGCTGCGTCGTTGATGAGTTCCTTGATGCTGGCCAGCGCATTGGGCGCGCGCGCATTCAGGTTTTCGGCCAGTTCAAGCGG
>NZ_JBFUAZ010000403.1:0-4001 GCF_056406035.1 Polaromonas sp. P1_E1_2
GTAATTAATCTGAGACACTGGAAGCCTTTAAACAAGGCAAAGAGGTGCTCCCTTGAAAAATACGGCAACTCCCATGGCCCCCGCCGGGCCGGATGTTCAGGGTATTAGCAGCGTGCTGGCCTGGGCTTGTGCCTTGCTGGCGGTGGCATTGCCGCTGGCGGTGGCTTACCACCTGCTCAGTACGCCCGTTGAAAGCCTGTTGTTGCGCGCCGGGGTTGTGTTGTCGGCATCGCAGGCTGCGGCGCTTGACGTCACGCTGGCCCAGAAAAGCTTTGCTGCCTTGTTGGGCGTGCTGCCGGTGTGCTGCGCGTCGTACGGGCTGGTGTGTGCCATGCGCTGCTTCTCCGGCTTTTCGCAGGCCGAATATTTCAGTGTGCGCACTGTCAAATACCTGCGCGGTTTTGCCGCCGGTATTTTTGCGTCGGTGGTGGCCAGCGTGGTGTCTTCAACGCTGATCACCCTGGTGCTGACATCCGGCGCACCGGCCGGCCAACGTGCGCTGTCCCTGGGCATGGGCAGCAATGAACTGCTGACGCTGCTGTTTGCCGGCATGGTCTGGCAAATCGCCGCCGTGATGGCGCGGGCAGTGGCACTGGCCGAAGAGAACGCGCAGTTCGTCTGACTCTTTCGCCGATCACAGATCACCGCTTGCCGCATGCCCATCGTTGTCAAGCTCGATGTGATGCTGTCTGAACGCAAGGCCAGGTCCAAAGACCTGGCCGCGTATGTCGGCATCACCGAAGCCAACCTGTCCTTGCTCAAGCAGGGCAAGGTCAAGGGCGTGCGCTTTGACACGCTGATGCGCATTTGCGAATTCCTCGACTGCCAGCCGGGGGACCTGCTGGTTTCCCGGCCGGACGACACCACCTGATCCTGCTTCGGAGCTTCCTCATGAAACGCCTTGCCATCGCCGCGGCCCTGGTCGCCCTGCTCAGCGCCTGCGCTGATATCAACTGGGAACAAACTGCCAAGGAATCCGTCAAGTCGGCTTGCCGGGGTGCGGGCAATTGCAGCATTCCCTGTGACCGCGCCAATCCGGCCACCTTCAATGACCCGCAATGCCTGACGGCCGGCAGGCGGCCATCGCCATAATGGCCTTCATGAAAATCAAACAAAAAATCTCTGCAGCCGGGCGGGCAGCATGAGCGCCAGCGCCGAATTCGTCCGTTATGTGCAGGAGCTACTGGTGCCATTGGGAGACATCCGCGATGGAAAGTTCTTTGGTGGTCATGCGATGAAGCACCGTGGAAAGCAGTTCGCCATGGTCATGGGCAACACCCTGTACTTCCGGGTGGACGACGCCTCGCGGCCGGCATATGAGAAGAAGGGCTCCAAGCCCTTCAGCTACTCGACGAAGAACGGTGTGGTGCAGGTGCGCAAGTACTACGCCGCGCCTGCGGAGCTGCTCGATGACCCGGCGCAGTTGCTGGTGTGGGCCCGGCAGGCGATCAGTGCGGCGAGCACGGCCTGACAAAAGGAAAGGCCCGCAGAAAAGGGCTGCTTAAAGCGGCAGGCCCACGTAGTTCTCGGCCAGCGCCGTTGAAGCAGCCTGCGAATGGATCAAATAATCCAGCTCTGCCTCCTGGAGCTTTTGCCCGAAGCCGCCTGCATCGGGAAACTTGTGCATGAGTGACGTGAACCACCAGGAAAAACGCACAGCCTTCCAGACGCGGCGCAGGCAGGTGTCTGAATAGCTGTTGATACCGGCCTCGCTACCGTCGTAAAACTCTGTCAGCGCGCGTGCCAGGTAACGCACATCGCTGGCCGCCAGGTTCAAACCCTTGGCGCCCGTGGGCGGCACGATGTGGGCCGCGTCGCCTGCCAGGAAGAGGCGGCCGAAGCGCATGGGCTCGGCGACAAAGCTGCGCAGCGGCGCAATGCTTTTTTCAATAGAGGGACCTGTGACCAGGCTTTCCGCCAGCTCGGGCGCCAGGCGGCGGCGCAGTTCGTCCCAGAAGGCGTCGTCGCTCCAGTTCTCCACCTTGTCGTCCAGCGGGCATTGCACGTAGTAGCGGCTGCGGGTGTGGCTGCGCATGCTGCACAGGGCAAAACCGCGCGTGTGGTTGCTGTAGACGAGTTCGTGGGAAACGGGCGGCGTCTCTGACAGCACGCCCAGCCAGCCGAAGGGATAGACGCGCTCAAAGGTCTGCAGCGCATTGGCCGGCACGCTGGCGCGGCTCACGCCGTGAAAACCGTCGCAGCCGGCGATGAAGTCGCATTCCACTTCGTGCGCCACGCCGTGCTGCACATAACGCACCTTGGGGTGTKGCCCGTCAAAGTCATGAAGGCTCACGTTTTCGGCTTCATACGCGGTTGCCAGGCCTGCTGCGGCGCGCGCGTCCATCAGGTCGCGCGTGACTTCGGTCTGGCCGTAGACCATCACCTGTTTGCCGCCGGTCAGCTGCTGCAGGTCAATGCGGTGATGGGTGCCGCCAAAGCCGAGGGCAAAGCCGCCGTGCACGAGCCCTTCCTTGTGCATGCGGCCGCCTACACCGACCTCGTCAAGCAGGTCGGTTGTACCTTGCTCCAGCACGCCTGCGCGTATGCGTCCCAGCACATACTCTTTGCTGCGCTGCTCAATCACGATGGCATGGATGCCGGCCTTATGAAGCAGCTGGCCCAGCAAATGCCCGGCGGGGCCGCCGCCCACGATGGCTACCTGTACGCGCATGGTGTCTCCGTTCAATTTGTCGGGCAATGTGCCCCAAGCGAGAAGGTTATGCGGCTGCGTGCGCCGCGCCCAGCGCGTGGCCGCGGCTTTGCACGATGTCCGGCTCACTTGTGCGATGATCGCGCAATGGTCATCTCAAAAACCGCTTTGAAAACCGGCGCTTTCCCGATCGCCAAGCCCGACATGATTGAAGGCATGGCCAAAGGCATGGCCGTGCTCGAGAGTTTTGACACGCAGCGCCAGCGCCTGAACGCCACGCTGGCGGCGGAACGCGCGGGCATCACGCGGGCGGCCGCGCGCCGCCACCTGCTCACGCTCACACACCTGGGTTACCTGGAAACCGACGGCAGCTATTTCTGGCTGGCTGCCAAGGTGCTGCGCTTTTCAGGCAGCTACCTGGCCACCGCACGCCTGCCGCGCGCTGTTCAACCCGCGCTGAACCGGCTGGCCGCGCAAACGCAGGAGTCGTTTTCCGTCGCAGTGCTGGACGGCGACGAGATTGTCATCATTGGCCGCAGCGGTTTTGAGTGGAAGTCACCGGCAGACAGCGGCAGGGCGACGCCGGCGCGCGTGCTGGCTTACGGCTTGCACCTCGGTGCGCGCCTGCCGGCGCATGCGACTTCCACCGGGCGCGTGCTGCTGGCTGCCAAGACTAAAACCGGGTTCAATGCATGGCTGAAAGCCAGGACCGACACAGGTAACCTGGCCCGGCTGACCCTGCACACCACCACCGACCCGCGCAAGCTCAGGGCGCTGGTGGACCAGGTGCGACTTGACGATTTCTGCGTGGCCAGCGAAGAGCATGAGCTGGGCGTCCACGCCCTGGCCGTGCCGCTGCGTGACATGCAGGGGCACACGGTGGCCGCGCTCAATGTGGTGTCGTCGCCGCAGCGGCTGAGGCCGGAGGCCATGCGGCGCGAATTGCTGCCCTTGCTGCTGGATGCCGCGAGGGAGCTGCGTTCGCTGCTTTAGCTTTTGGGTGGCGAAGGGCGCACGGCCAGCGCGACGCCGCCCAGAATGGCCGTGCAACTAGCGGCGAGCGTCCAGCCCAGCGGCTCTCCAAGAAAGACGATGCCGCCCAGTGCGGTAATGGCCGGCACTGAAAGTTGTACCGAGGCCGCCGTAGTGGCGGGAAGCCGCCTCACCGCCGCGTACCAGATGATGTAGCCCATCCCRGAAGTGATCGCACCAGAGGTCACCGCATACGCCGCCCCGCGCATGTCCCAGATCAGTTGCGGGAACATCAAACAGGCCAACAACAGTGCCAGTGGTGTGGCGCGCAGGAAGTTTCCTGCGGTGGCCTGCGTCGCATCACCGGCGTGTTTTCCGC
>NZ_JBFUAZ010000404.1:0-3998 GCF_056406035.1 Polaromonas sp. P1_E1_2
GCTGTTGGACATGCATTGGTAGAAGGCGCGGTCCCTGCCCATGGCGGACTGGCAACTGGTCAGATTGGTCTCTGCCTTGGCGCGACGAAACCTGGCGGCGTTGTTGTCGTAGTTGGCCTGGGTGATGTAGCCGGTTTTCAGGTTCTTGGCGCTCACCTCCAGCGCCGTATCCGCCTGGTCCTGCGCATTCCTGACCGCGCTGGCGCAGTCCAGCGGCACCTCCCTGGGGTCTGCTTTCTGCAGGGCTTTCTCCATCCCTTTTGCCAGGTCCTGTACGTTCTTGGGGATCTTCTTGGTGCCATCGGCGTTGTATTCTGTGGCGCGCACCTTGCCGTTGTTGTCGCCGCCAAAGCCGCTGTTGCTGTGCAGCTTCAGTGGCTCGACGCCCTTTTCGGTGACGGGCGGCTGCGCGCCGTAGTGGGTCCGGCCCTCGGCATCCACCCATTTGTAGACGCCCTGGGCGTGGCCCGGAGAAGTGACGATCAGCAGAGCCAGGCTCATACCGAGAAATTGAGGGCTGATTTGCAAGCGCATGGTGGGGTTCAAGATAAAAAGCAGAAATTCACCGGGAAAAGTCGTAGCGGAGCGGGGGTGGGGTTGACTGGCGCAACGCCTTGCTAGGTTTCAGCGGGTTCAGCCACCAGGTTTTCGAGTTTCTGCCGCAACCGCTTCATGCCAATTTCCGCCCTTTTGTGCATGACGCTTTTGAATAAATGCAGGAGCGTGGCTTTGAATAGCAAGCTGTCGTTGCGACTGAGCATGCGCCATGTAACGCTGCAGGAATCAGCACCCGTTGCCTGAAATAGCATCTCCATTCTTGGCATCAAAGGCGAGAACTCGCCCTCTGTAATGAATACCTTGTTGGATTGGGCATCTTTGACCCTGATTTTGATTTTTCTTTTGCCCCTGAGAGGGACGGCGACCGTTTCCAGATATTCCTTGCCGCGCTGCGCGTGCTCAAGCGTGTTGGCTGATTCTATGAATAGAACGCCCGGAAACCACTCGGCAAAAAGCTCGAGATTTGTCGCGTACAGGTATGTGGCCTCGACGGATCTGGCGATGGTTGCGGTCTGTTCAGTGAGTAGCTGCAATGCAATTTCCAATTTTCAGAACCAGCGAGGCCAAACTTGGCGCCATGACTGGACGCCTTTGTTCGCCAAGCAAACAAAAGCCTCGGATATTACGGAAATATGGAGGTGCGGTCTTGAATCAAAACGACATGTGCGGCGCATCTTGTGGCACTGGGTGCACAAGAAGTACGGGCGCCTGTACACACCTGTGGGCAGGGCCCCGGGGCTATCAACGCGCCTTCAGCGCCTGCCTCAACCGGTAGGGCCAATAAGACTCCTGGGTTTCAATGGCGCGTTGCAGATCCGTTGGACTCAGACCCGAGTAGCGTTTCACTTCCCGGCACAAGTGCGCCTGGTCGGAGAATCCCATTGCATCGGCGACATCCACCAAAGACGAGCCGCCAAACGCGCTGGCGCCGTGTCCACGCGTCAATGTCGACTCCATGCGTACCAGCCCGCGGATCGAACGCATGGGAAGCCCCAATTGCCCCTTGATGAACCGCTCTCGTTGGCGCGTGCTTTGCCCATGGGTTGACGCGGATGCACGCAGCGCTACCGCATCAACCCAGTCATTGAACAAGGACAGGCCATCCGGCGGTGTTGCCACCGGCCGCGGCGAACGCACGGATATCCAGCGAGGCGTTAAAAAAGCTTCAATGATTTGAATGCGTGCCAGATCGTCGCTGGCCCGCAGGACGGCAATCGCCATCTGCTGCCAGTCTTTGCCCAGTACAGTTTGCAGATTCCTGGCCTGGTCCAGCAAACCGGCCACATTCAGATGTGTCAGTGCATGAAATGCATCCGGAAAAATAGTCAATGAAAACCCAAAGGCGGGGCCGTGGCTTTGCCAGACGCTGGGTTGCGTGCGAGGGCCGCGCAAGACGACCCGCCTTGACGACGGGGGCCATTCATCAACATCGATAGGCATCGATGATCGTCCACCGTGAATCGACCAGACAATACTGACCAGCGGAGACACCGGCAAATGACTGAAGCTTTGTTTGGGGCTCAGCTGGGCGTCCAAGGTGTCGCGCACCACATAAGCACATACGCAATCTGCCAGCAAGGGTGAAGGCTGGAATAGCGATGTGCGTGTGCCGGGGTGTATTGACCCGTCATCCACATCAAGATGGTTTATTGCCATGTTTTGCATTCAACTACGAGGCTAGCCRAAAGTAGGTATTACTTGCGAGGCGGACAGGCTCGTAGTCGTCAATATTTACGGAAATTTGTCGCCTTTCTCGCCTTTCGCTCGATTTTGGCGAATCAATGCTTTGACGCTAGCGTGAAACGATTGGGTAGAAGTCTATTTCTCCATCGCCGTCAGGTCCGATCCGGTAACGAGCCGGCCTGGCTGGGGTGGGATGGATCTCTAGTCGCGCAAGACCGCCGCCGCACACGCCGAAAGGTATGGCGCCAAGAGTCACAGGCTCTGCGGGCAGATGCAGCGTGACTGTTTCGCCAGCCTTCCCGAGTGCCGCCATCTTGTCGTTCACAAACAAGGTGGTTGGGCAATCGGATCCGGCAAACCCGGAGTCCCGCGTTACCGATACCGTGCCTTTGTCGGCCGCCGCCTCCGAGAACAGTAGATGTCGGGTGGAAGGTACTGTGGCGGCCTCGCCGCCCGGCGTTGGAATGCTGACGCAGCCAATCAGTGTGGTGAGCAAAGCAAAAGAGGCGACCAACTTCATGGTGATTCTTTAACGTTGTGCGGGGCCATCTGACCTGGAAAAGCTTGAGTCCAGGAACGCGGCCAGAATCAGCGCGACGGCCGCTTCGCGTTKAAAGCAGGGTTACCCATTCTTGAAACAACCGCAAAAATGGGGCGTAAAAAAACCGACTCTGCCCCATGCGGGAGAGAGTCGGTAGTCTTGGCGGAAACGGAGGGATTCGAACCCTCGATGAGGCTCTACACCCCATACTCCCTTAGCAGGGGAGCACCTTCGGCCACTCGGTCACGTTTCCAATAAATCGATTATCTCACGACTTCCCGGCCATTTTCAGGCGGCGGGCTGGTCCAGGTCAAAAGCCTTGTGCAGGGCGCGCACGGCGAGTTCCATGTACTTTTCGTCGATGACGACGGAAGTCTTGATTTCGCTGGTGGAAATCATCTGGATGTTGATGCCCTCTTCGCTCAGCACGCGGAACATCTTGCTGGCGATGCCCACATGGCTGCGCATGCCGATACCGACGATACTGACTTTGCAGATCTTGGCGTCGCCGGTGACTTCCTGCGCGCCCAGCTTGGGCACCACCTGGGTTTTCAGCAGGTCGATGGCTTTGGAGTAATCGTTGCGGTGAACGGTGAAACTGAAGTCGGTCTTGCCGTCCTTGCTGACGTTCTGGATGATCACGTCGACTTCGATGTTGGCATCGGCCACGGCGCCCAGGATCTGGTACGCGATACCAGGGGTGTCGGGCACGCCGAGCACGGAGATTTTGGCTTCATCGCGGTTGAATGCGATGCCCGATACGATGGCTTGTTCCATGTTTTCGTCTTCCTCAAAGCTGATCAAAGTGCCTGACTTGGCTTCTTCGTTGATGTCGATGTCCCATTCGGTGAAGCTGGACAGCACRCGCAGCGGCACCTTGTATTTGCCGGCAAATTCCACCGAGCGGATCTGCAGCACCTTGGAGCCCATGGAGGCCATCTCCAGCATCTCTTCAAAGCTCACGGTGTGCAGGCGTCGCGCTTCGGGCACCACACGCGGGTCGGTGGTGTAAACGCCGTCGACGTCGGTGTAAATCAGGCATTCGTGGGCCTTGAGCGCGGCTGCAATCGCCACAGCCGATGTGTCGGAGCCGCCACGGCCCAGTGTGGTGACATTGCCGGCCTCGTCCACACCCTGAAAGCCGGTGATGATGACAACTTTTCCGGCATCCAGGTCTGCACGCACACGTTCGTCGTCGATCGACTCAATGCGGGCC
>NZ_JBFUAZ010000405.1:0-3970 GCF_056406035.1 Polaromonas sp. P1_E1_2
GAACCACGTCGCGTGTCTGGGCCTTGACCACATCGGTGGCGGCCAGCTCGACCTGCCCCATGTCCTTGACAGCGGTGCTTGCGGCAAGCGCCTGTTGCTGGGCCTTGCGTGCGGACAGTGCACGCAGTACGCCGCCCGCGATGAGCAGCACGATAAGCCCGGCGACCGCCCACTTGACCCATCGTTTCATGTTGCGGCTTTCCTGTTGGCCTGTGCGGCGACGCCGGCTGGCGCGGAGATGCCGTTCAGGATGGTTTCCACCTGGAAGGCGATGTATTTTTGGGCATCCAGGTCCGCGTCGCTGCTGATGCAGATGCCGGCGGTGTGCCTGGACAGGATCAGGAAAATCATGGGAGCGACCACCAGGTAGACCGCATAGTCCAGGTCCATGGGGCGGAACTCGCCGCGGTCCATGCCGCGCTGCAGGATGCTGCGGATCAGCCCGTGGCCCGGCATGATGACTTCCTGCTGGTAGAAGGCCGCGATGTCGGGGAAGTTCTTGGCCTCGCTCATCATCAKCTTGGTCAGGCCCGACGCGCGCGTCAGGCCCACGCGCTCCCACCAGCTGTTCATGCAGTAAGCCAGCAATTCAGGGGTGGTGCCTTCAAAGGTGTCCAGCTCGGTGCGCCATTCCGTGAAGCGGCCCGAAATGTTTTCGCGCACCACGGCCTTGAACAGTTCTTCCTTGCTCTGGAAGTAAAGGAACAGTGTGCCTTTCGAGACCCCGGCGCGCGCCGCCACTTCTTCGGCGCGGGTGGCGGCAAAGCCTTTTTCCACGAACAGGTCTAGCGCCGCGTCCAGCAGTTCGCCGGGGCGTGCTTCCTTGCGGCGCTCGCGTTTGGCGGCGACCGCGGAGGTTTTGTCGCAAAATAATTTGGAAAGTGACATAGTTACTGACTGACTGGTTAGTAATATATCTGCTTACTTTCCGACCGTCAACCAAAACCGCCTAGGCTACACCGAGGCGGGGGAGCCGGTAGTGCCCTGAAAGGTAAACCCGCGGTAAAGCAGCCGGGTCTGCCGCGGGCCCAGGCGAAAGGGCCCCGCGAGAGGCCGGCTGTCTAAACGGGTGTGAACCGGCCAACCATCAGCGCCAGCCACTCACGCAGTACCTGCTGTGAAACCACCAGGCCAGAGGYGGAAGGCACCCATTCCATCAGGTCGTGCTGCGCCGGCTGCACCTGGCCCATGGGGGCGGGCGTCACCGTCAGGCCGGCACGCTCAAAAGCCCGGACAGCGCGCGGCATGTGCCAGGCGTCGGTGACCAGCGCGATGCGCTGCACACCGCTTTGCCGCAGCACAGGCGCCAGCAGGCGGGCATTGCCCCATGTATCGCGCGACTGGGCTTCGTTCCAGCGCAGTGTCATGCCATAGTCCTGCTGCACCGTGCGTGCGGCCACCACGGCTTCGGAATCGGTCTGTGCGCTGCTGGCCGCCCAGCCCATGCCGCCGGTAAAGGCCAGCGGCAAGCCCGACTGCCGGGCCAGCCAAACACCGTAGCGCAACCGCGCCGCCGTGTGCGCGCCCGGCTGGCTGCTGCCGTATTCAGCTGCTTCAGGCAGCACGCCGCCGCCCAGCACCACGATGGCCTGCACCTTTTGGGCCTTGAGGCTGGCCACCGGCATGGCGGCAAACTGCGGCAGCACGGTGCGCGCCAGCCATACGGCCGTGCCGTGGCAGCTGAGCAGCGCCAGCAGCAGTACTGAACAGGTTGCCAGCGCCAGCCCGGCCTTTTTATTTCGCCAGGCCAGCACGAGGYCCAGCAGGGCCAGCAACAGCAGCAAGGCCGGCGGGAGCGCCAGGCTGGTTAGCAAAGGCTTGAGCGCGCCGAATTCCATGCGTTGTATTGATTGCTATGAAAAATATAGCTGCTCGCGCTCGTCCTGATTGGTCCGGAGCCCTGAAAGGCCATCAATAAAAGGCTTGCAAGCCGGTCTGGGCACGGCCCAGGATCAGCGCATGCACGTCGTGCGTGCCTTCGTAGGTGTTAACCGTCTCGAGGTTGATCATGTGGCGGATCACATGGTATTCGTCATGGATGCCGTTGCCGCCGTGCATGTCGCGCGCCAGGCGGGCGATGTCCAGCGCCTTGCCGCAGCTGTTGCGTTTGATCAGCGAAATCATTTCCGGCACGGACTTGTCTTCGTCCATCAGCCGGCCCACGCGCAGGCAGCCTTGCAGGCCCAGCGTGATCTCGGTTTGCATGTCGGCCAGCTTCTTCTGGATGAGCTGGTTTTGTGCCAGCGGGCGGCCGAACTGCTGGCGGTCCATGGTGTACTGGCGGGCGCGGAACCAGCAGTCTTCAGCCGCACCGAGCGCACCCCAGGCGATGCCGTAGCGCGCCTTGTTCAGGCAGCCGAAGGGGCCCTTGAGGCCGCTCACGTTGGGCAGCAGGTTGGCTTCAGGCACAAACACGTCGTCCATCACGATCTCGCCGGTGATCGACGCGCGCAAGCTCATCTTGCCTTCGATCTTGGGGGCGCTGAGGCCCTTCATGCCCTTCTCAAGCACGAAGCCGCGAATGCTTTCCTGGCCGCCGACCTTGCCGTCGGGGTCTTCCAGCTTGGCCCAGACGATGAACACGTCGGCGATCGGGCTGTTGGTGATCCACATCTTGGCGCCCTTGACGATGAAGCCGCTGTCCACCGGCTTGGCGCGCGTCAGCATGCTGGCGGGGTCGGAGCCATGGTTGGGCTCGGTCAGGCCGAAGCAGCCCACCCATTCGCCGGTGGCCAGCTTGGGCAGGTATTTTTGCTTTTGCGCTTCGCTGCCGTAGGCGTTGATGGGGTGCATGACCAGCGAGCTTTGCACGCTGATGGCGCTGCGGTAGCCGCTGTCGACGCGTTCCACCTCACGCGCGACCAGGCCGTAACTCTCGTAATTGAGGCCGGCGCAGCCATAGCCTTCGATGGTGGAGCCCAGGAAACCCATGGCGCCGGCTTCATTCATGATCTCGCGGTCGAATTTTTCGTGGCGTGCGGCCATCAGCACGCGGGGCTGCAGTTTTTCCTGGCAGAAAGCGTGGGCGGCGTCGGCTATGGCGCGCTCGTCTTCGCTCAGCTGCTCCATAAAGAAAAACGGGTCTTGCCAGTTGAATTGGGTTTTCATGGGTTGTCTCCGAAAAAGGTGGCTTGGTTTGCAGTGTAGGGCGCGTGGCTGGGATGCCCGCGGGCAGCTCGATTGTTTGACAAGCATGAATAGTTGTCTAATATCAAATATCGATCCAACGATATAAAAAACATATTCATGGATGGCTTATGGAATTTCGTCACCTCCGCTATTTCCTTGTCCTGGCCGAAGAGCTGCATTTCGGCCGGGCGGCCCGGCGCCTGTCGATTTCCCAGCCGCCGCTGTCGCTGAACATCCAGCAGCTTGAAGCCTCGGTCGGCGCCAGGCTGCTCACGCGCAACAGCAAATCGGTGCAACTCACCGCCGCCGGGCAGGCCTTTGTGCCGGCGGCGCGCGCCTTGCTGGATCAGGCCGCGCAGGCGGCTGGCCATGCACGTGACGTGGGGCAGGGCATGGCCGGCAGTCTGGCCATCGGCTTTTCAGGAACCATGCTGTACAGCGGCCTGCCCAGGATCCTGGAGCGCTTCCAGGCCGAACACCCGTTGCTGCGCCTCACGCTGAAGGAACTCAACTCCAGCGAGCAGCTGATTGAGCTGGCGCATGACCGGCTGGACCTCGGCTTTGTGCACACCACACGCGTGCCGCCCGAGTTGTCGCAGGTGCTGGTGTCCAGCCAGGCCTTTGTCGGTTGCCTGCCCGCGGGGCACGCGCTGGCGCGAAAGCGTTCGATATCGCTGCAGCAGTTACAGGGCGAACCCTTTGCCGTGGTGTCGCGCACCGTCTCGCCCGACTACCACGAACGCATCCTGACGATCTGTACTGAAGCCGGTTTTTACCCGGAGATCCGCTACGAACTGCGGCATTGGCTCAGTGTGGTGTCGCTGGTGTCGCAGGGCATGGG
>NZ_JBFUAZ010000406.1:0-3967 GCF_056406035.1 Polaromonas sp. P1_E1_2
GGGCACCGCCGCCATACAGATTGCCAAGGCCGCCGGAGCTCGCGTAATCGCAGCCGCATCGACCGATGAGAAATGTGCCCTTTGCACGTCCATTGGCGCGGACGCCACCATCAACTACACCACGAAAAACCTGCGTGACGAAATCAAGGCACTGACCGAAGGCAAGGGACCTGACGTGATTTATGACCCGGTCGGCGGCGAGTTTAGCGAGCCGGCTTTTCGCTCCATCGCGTGGCGGGGCCGTTACCTGGTGGTGGGCTTTGCTTCGGGACCCATCCCGTCCCTGCCGCTCAACCTTACGTTGCTCAAGGGCGCTTCCATCGTCGGCGTGTTCTGGGGCGACTTCGCCAAGCGCGAACCCAAGGCCAATGCGGCCATGATGGCCGAGCTGGCCGGCTGGTATGCCCAAGGCAAGATCAAACCGGTCATCGACCGCACCATGCCCATGGCCGAACTGAAAGCCGCCTATGCCCACATGGGCTCACGGGGCGTCAAGGGCAAGCTGGTCATGGTGAACTAGGGTATGGCCCCGCCTGTGTAAGGCAGCCGCGCCAGGCCCCAAATGAAAAAGTCCCGCGAGCCTTGCGGCAAGCGGGACTTCAAATACTGGGGTGGCTGATGGGGCTCGAACCCACGACAACAGGAATCACAATCCTGGACTCTACCAACTGAGCTACAGCCACCGGAGCCCTGCATTATAGCGGCAAAGCCGCTGCAATTTACTGGGTGACGACTTCTTCTGCGCCTGCCTTGGCGACAGGAGGCTTTGCCACCAGGATTTTCGTCTTGAAGCGATCTTTCAGGCCGTTGTAATACGCCAGATTTTCCGCGGCGGTCCACCACTGCGTGTACTGGTTGCGTTCCTGCTTGGCTGCCGCTTCAGGTGGCGCCTCGCGCGGAACCACCTTGTTGACCTTGATCACGACGTAACCTTGTGCGCCGAGGCTAACCCCGGCAAATGCCGGCAAGGCAGCCGCGTCCGCGCGGAGCGCCGCATCGATCACCGGATTGGGAAGCTTCTGGGTTTGCTCACGCGACACAACCACCGGTGCGGCCAAAGCGGTTGCAGACGCCGGGGCGGCCTTCCAGGCAGCCAGCTTGGCCTCGCCCTCCTTGCGCGCTTCTTCGGCGCTGCGCTGGGCAACCCAGCGCTGGCGCACGACATCTTTCACTTCGGCAAAGGGTTGGGTGCGTGCCGGGGTGTACTGGGTGATCCGGCCTGAAACCAGCTGGCTGGGCGCTGTTTCTATGGCTTCGGTATTGCGCTTCTTTTCGATCGCATCCGGCGAAAAAAGTGCGCCCAGGAATTTCGGATTCGACAGCACGCCAGCCGCACCGGTTTTGGGCTGCCGGGCCACATTGCTGGCCGCCTTGACTTCAAGCTTCAGCTTGTCCGCCACGGGCTTGAGGCTGTCGGGCTGCTCATAGACGCCATTGGTGAAGACATCGGCAACTTCAGCAAATTTCTTCTGGGCTTCCTGCTTGCGGAGATCGGCTTCCAGCTGCGGTTTCATTTCTTCGAACGCGGGCCGCTTCGGTGCCTTGATGTCCGTCAGCTTGATGATGTGGTAGCCGAACTCCGACTCCACGACATTGCTGATGTCGCCTTTTTTCATCGCAAAGGCGGCATCCTCAAACGGCTTGACCATCGAGCCGCGCGCGAAGAAATCGAGATCGCCACCGGAAGGTGCCGAACCAGTGTCCTGCGAGGTTTTACGTGCCACATCGGCAAAAGTATCGGGCGCCTTCCTGACCTGCGCCAGCAATTCCTCTGCTTTGGCTTTCGCTTTTTCGCGATCGGCTGCCGAGGCAGTCTTGGGCGCTGCAATCAGGATATGGCTTGCCCTGCGTTCTTCAGTGCCACCCAGGCGCTGGATATTCTGCTCATAGTAGGTCTTGAGATCGGCCTCGTTGACCGTGACCGTCTTTTTGACAGTCTCGATGTCGAGCACCACATACTCAATGTTGGCCTGTTCTGGCGCCTGAAAGAGTTTCTCGTTGGCTTTGTAGAACTGCTCAAGGTCGGCATCGGTCGGTGCCAGTTTGGCTGCCATATCGGCAGCATCAAAACGGGCCAGCTGGATTTCGCGCTTCTCGAAATAGGCATTGAGCGACAGATCAGCCGCAGCATTCGTGGCGAAGCCGCTTGCACCAATACCGCCCAGCACCTGTCGGCTCGGCAGCCCGGCCTTGACATTGGCCTCAAAGATTTCCGGCGTCATGCCCTGCGATGCCAGCAACTGGCGATAGCGCTCCATATCGAGCTTGCCGTCCGGGCCTTTCAGGGCGGCGATTTCAGGGATTTTCTGCAGCTCGCGCGCCAGATAGTCGTCGGTGACGTGGGCAGCAGCAGCAACCACGCGGTCGCGTACCAGCCGCTCCAGCGTCGCGTAGCGTGCTTGTGGTGTATCCAGCAGCTTGACATCAATCGACGGCATGGAAGCGCGTATGCGCTGGACCTCGCTCTGGTGAGCCTGATCCCATTCGGGCTGCGTGATGTCTTTTCCGTCGACAACGGCAACAACCCCCCTGTTGTTCCCGGAGGGACCATTGCTGTTCATGCCCACCAATATAAAGGACGGAACAATCAGCAAAAACAGCAACGCCATGGTGACTTTGGTGTGCTTGCGAATGAAATCAAACATCTCGAACTTCCTGTGCTGCAACAGCTTTACGAACAAACCGGGAGCCAACAACAAAAAAGGCGAACCATGTTCGCCTTTTTTCGTGGGTGGTGGGTGCTGACGGGCTCGAACCGCCGACCTACGCCGTGTAAGGGCGCTGCTCTACCAACTGAGCTAAGCACCCCACGTTGAGTTTCCGTTTCAGTTCAAAGCATCCTTGAGAGCTTTGCCTGGACGGAACTTTGGAACCTTGGCAGCCTTGATTTTAATCGCATCGCCGGTACGCGGATTGCGGCCGGTGCGCGCAGCACGTTTTCCCACGGCAAAAGTGCCGAAACCCACCAGAGACACGGAGCCTCCTTTTTTCAGGGTTGTTTTCACAGCACCAATGGTTGACTCCAGCGCGCGCGTGGCGGCAGCTTTGGAAATATCAGCATGCTTGGCAATGTGCTCGATCAGTTCAGTCTTGTTCACAAGGAGCCCCTCGTTGATAAAAAGTTAATCTGGTTGTCTCTAAAAAATATCTCCCGGGACACTGTGTTGAGTGTGTCAGCGGGAGCGGCATGTGCAGTTTTCTGCTGATTCCAATTAGAGCCATGGACTCCTAACCTGTCAATACAGCAGCAAGTTTTTACAACGTGCGGAGGCGGATTCTAGACGGTTTTTCAGCGCTTTCACGGCTTAATCGTAAGCATGATGTGTAATTTTCATGCTTGACAAAAGCCGTCTTTATGACGGTTTCAGGAAGCGGACAGGGCCTCGGCGACGGCCTTGCCAAGGTCTGTCGTCCCGGCTTTTCCGCCCAGGTCCGGGGTGCGCGGCGCACCGCTTCCAGGGCTCAACACCTTTTCAATTGCAGCGAGGATGCCGTCATGCGCATCCTTGTGCCCCAGGAACTCCAGCATCATGGCACCGCACCACATCTGCCCGATAGGGTTGGCAATGTTGCGGCCCGCAATGTCCGGGGCCGAGCCGTGCACCGGTTCGAATAGCGAAGGAAACTTCCGCTCAGGGTTCAGGTTGGCGCTGGGCGCAATGCCTATGGTGCCCGTGCAGGCCGGCCCCAGGTCACTCAGGATGTCGCCGAAGAGATTGCTGGCCACSACCACRTCGAAGAAGTCGGGCCGCTGCACAAAATGCGCCGTCAGGATGTCGATATGAAATTTATCCAGCTGAATGCCTGGATAGCTTTTTGCCATCTCGGCCACGCGCTCGTCCCAGTAAGGCATGGAGATGGAAATGCCGTTGGACTTCGTCGCACTGGTCAGGTGCTTCTTGGGACGGGACTGGGCGAGTTCAAAGGCGAACTTCAGGACGCGGTCCACGCCGATACGGGTGAACAC
>NZ_JBFUAZ010000407.1:0-3949 GCF_056406035.1 Polaromonas sp. P1_E1_2
TCGCCGGGCCGTCCCTAGATGAAAAGCGTCCCTCGGGGGCAGCGACCACACGAAGTGAACGAGCGCGGGGGGTACTTTTCATGCGCCATAATTGACGTTTACGTTAACGTCACATAAAACGTTCACGCAAGCTCTTCAAAATCCCTCCATCTTCATCAAGGAACCACCATGGAAATCGCAGGCAAAGTATTTATCGTCACCGGCGGCGCATCGGGCCTGGGTGAAGGCACAGCACGCATGCTGGTGGCCAACGGCGCCAAAGTCGTCATCGCCGACATGCAGGCCGACAAGGGCGAAGCCATTGCCAAGGAACTGGGTGCCGACAAGGCCGCCTTCGTCAAATGCGACGTGAGCCAGGAAGCCGACGGCCAGACCGTGGTGGCCAAGGCGGTTGCCATGGGCAAGCTGATGGGCCTGGTGAACTGCGCCGGCATTGCGCCCGCCGAAAAAACCGTGGGCAAAAACGGCGCGCACAGCCTGGGCTCATTCAGCAAAACCATCACCGTCAATCTGGTGGGCAGCTTCAACATGATCCGACTGGCGGCCGACGCCATGTGCAAGAACGACCCGGAAGCCACCGGCGAGCGCGGTGTGCTGATCTCCACCGCCTCTGTGGCAGCCTACGACGGCCAGATCGGCCAGGCGGCCTACAGCGCCTCCAAGGGCGGCATCGTCGGCATGACCCTCCCGATCGCCCGCGACCTGGCCCGCAACGGCATCCGCAACATGACGATTGCGCCCGGCATTTTCGGCACGCCCATGCTCTTTGGCATGCCGCAGGAAGTGCAGGACTCGCTGGCCGCGGGCGTTCCCTTCCCTTCACGCCTGGGCACGCCGCAGGACTATGCCCGCCTGGCCAAACACATCATTGAAAACGACATGCTCAATGGTGAAGTCATTCGCCTGGATGGTGCGATCCGCCTCGCACCGCGTTGAGCCTAGGCCGCAGGCGGGTGCAGCGCTGCCAGCCGTTCGGTCAGCAGCGCTGAAAGCCGCTCAATCACCTCGTTGACGCGCGCCGGCACATAGCGCCGGCTCGGCACCACAGCATAGAGCGGCGCCGGCTCACCCAGGTGACCCGCGAAAAGGCGCACCAGCTTGCCGTCGGCCAAAGAGGCCATGAGGTCGATCTCGGACTGGTAGACGATGCCCCGCCCTTCCAGCGCCCACTGCAACGCAATGGATGCGTCGTTGCAGGCCAGTGGCCCGGCCACGCGCACCTGAAAAGGCGCGCTGGCCTCTCCGTGCAATTCGAACTGCCACTGATCCTGCCTTCGCTCGCGCACATGGCAGACCAAGCAGTCGTGCTGCGCTAGTTCACAAGGCTCGAGCGGCGCACCGCGGCGCGCCAGGTAGTCAGGGCTCGCGCAAGCCACCCGGCGCGCCGGCGCCAGCAGGCGCGCAGAATGGGTCGAATCCATCAGCGGCCCATTGCGCAAGGCGATGTCGATGCCCTCGCGCACCAGGTCCACACGCGCATCGCTGATCTGCAGGTCGATTTCAATGCCGGGATGGGCGTTGGCAAACTCTGCCAGCCAGTAAGCGAGCATCTCGCGAGCCAGCATGGCCGTGGCGGTGATGCGGATGCTGCCCGTGAGGCCAAAAGTGCCCGCGCGGACTTTGGCCTGGCCTTCCGACACCAGCTCAAGGGCGCGGCGCGCATGGTCAACCATGACCGCGCCTTCGGCCGTGGGCCGCACGGCGCGTGTGGTGCGCTCGAACAGACGCACACCCAGCGAGGTTTCCAGCCGCTTGATCGCCGCGCTGACGGCCGCTGTAGACAGCCGGCAGCGCTTGCCCGCTGCTGTAAGGCTGCCAGTTTCCGCCGTGGCAAGCAGCACGCGCAAGGCATCGAGATTGTCAAATTCCATGGAAGAGTGATTTCTCTGAAACGCCATTGTGAGGCGCGGGGCCGCTCGATATATTCAACAGCGCAGGCACAGGGTCCTGCCACAAGCTACAACTACATTCAAGGATATCGCATGAGACACGCCTTCCCGGCGCTGGCAGCCACCATGCTGCTTGCCGCCTGCGCCAGCAGCCCCACCGCGTTCAACTACCAGGTCCCCGCCGATGAAGTCGCGCGCGGCACCAAATACATGCAGCCCGAGGGCTCATCCGGCTTCACGCCTAAACCGGGCTGGGCCACGAAGACCTTTGCGGTGGCGGCCGCCAACCCACTGGCCACCGATGCGGGTTACCAGGTGCTCAAAGCCGGTGGTTCGGCCATCGACGCGGCCATCGCCGTGCAAATGGTGCTCACGCTGGTGGAGCCGCAGTCCAGCGGCATAGGCGGMGGCGCCTTCCTGCTGCACGCCAATGGCGGCAAGGTCGAGGCCTTTGACGGCCGCGAAACCGCGCCCGCAGCGGCGGACGAAAAACTGTTTATCGGCGCCGACGGCAAACCGATGCCGTTTTACGACGGCGTGGTGGGCGGCCGCTCCGTCGGCACGCCCGGCACGGTGCGCATGCTGGAGATGGCCCACAAGCAATACGGCCGCCTGCCTTGGGCCCAGCTCTTTGTGCCGGCCATCCAGCTCGCAGAAAACGGCTTCAAGGTCAGCCCGCGGCTCAATACCTTGCTCAAGAGTGAAGTGCACCTGAAGAAGGACGCCACCGCCGCAGCCTACTTCTACAAGGCCGACGGCAGCCCCGTCGATGTGGGCTCCGTCTTGCGCAACCCGGCGCTCGCCGACGTGCTGCGACAGATCGCTGCCAAAGGCTCCAGCGCGCTGCTCGAAGGCAAAGTCGCGCAAGCCATCGTCACCAAAGTGCAGGGCCACGCCACCAACCCCGGCAAGCTGGCCCTGGGCGACCTGGCCGGCTACCAGCCCAAAAAGCGCGACCCGATCTGCTCGGACTACCGCGCGGCCGGCAAGGCCTACCGCCTCTGCGGCATGCCACCGCCCAGCTCGGGCGCGATTGCGGTCGGGCAAATCCTCGGCATCCTGAACAACACACCGGCAAGTACCCTGGGCCTGGTCGCCGGCACCGGCGGTGTTCCCGGCACGGTGTCGCCCACACCTTCGGCCGACTGGCTGCACCTCTACACCGAGGCTTCGCGCCTGGCCTTTGCCGACCGCGGCCAATACCTGGGTGACCCTGATTTCGTGCAGCCGCCGGGCGGCAACTGGATGAGCCTTCTCGCACCGGCCTATCTCAGCGAGCGCGCCAAGCTGATCCAGCCCGCAGGCCCGAGCATGAAGACCGCCAAACCGGGCGTTCCAGGCGCCGTCACCACCGCCTATGCGCCCATGCCCGACCAGCCCGAGTACGGTACCTCGCACATCAGCATCATCGACGGCTACGGCAACGCGATCGCCATGACCACGACGATTGAAGACCAGTTCGGTTCGCGCCTGATGACCGATGGCGGCACCGGCAAGGCTGGCGGCTTTTTGCTGAACAACGAACTCACCGACTTCAGCTTTGCCCCGACCGATGCCGACGGCAAGCCCGTGGCCAATCGTGTGCAGGCCGGCAAACGCCCGCGCTCGTCGATGGCGCCTACGCTCGTGTTTGACAAAACCTCGGGCCAGCTCGTCATGAGCGGCGGCAGCCCCGGCGGTGCGCTGATCATTCACTTCACGGCCAAGACGCTTTACGGCACGCTGAACTGGGGCCTCAATGCCCAGCAGGCGATCGACCTGCCCAACTTCGCCTCACTCAACGGCCCGAGCATCCTGGAAGAAAAACGTTTCTCGCCGGCCACCGTCGAGGCGCTGCGAAGCCGCGGCGCCGAGGTACGCGAACAAACCATGACCAGCGGCCTGCAAGCCATTCAGAGAACACCCGAGGGCTTCTTCGGCGGCGCCGATCCGCGGCGTGAAGGGCTCGTCCTGGGTGACTAAACCGCCCGATACCCCGTGAATTACAAGGCCCTGCCGTCGCAGGGCCTTGTTGTTTCTACAATCGGTTATGGCCATCCCCCAATCGTTCATCCAGGAGC
>NZ_JBFUAZ010000408.1:0-3943 GCF_056406035.1 Polaromonas sp. P1_E1_2
GGACGGAGAGCGCCAGTGGCTGGGCGCTGTAATGCGTTTCGCGTCCCTCACGCCTGTCGTCCACCAGCCTTGCCTGCTTCAGGATGCGCAGGTGCTTGGACACCGCCGGCTGCGACACGCCCGCGCGGTCCGTCAGCGCACGCACGGTTTGCGCCCCGTCCTGGGCCAGGCGCTCAAAAATCGCCCGGCGTGTCGGGTCGGCCAGGGCTTTGAAAACTTCGTTGGCTACCTCGTTGGAAACTGGTTGCATGCCGAAAGCATAACCCGATGGTTATTGGTTTGTCAACCTGCCTTGCATCCAGAAAGTGAAAGCCCCGGGATTCGGCCCCTTCAACATGAGCGTGACCTGAGCGTGACCTGAGCGTGACAACCCGTTGCCATCATGGAAGGCAGTTCATGAACGCCGCCATTCAACAATGCCGCCTTTCTCTGACAGACAAACGCTTGCGATGCGTGCCAAATGGGTTTCAAGCGCCGCCGTTGGAGGCGCATAACGACCCCTTCCAGGAGATAGCCATGCCCCAGTTCGCCATGATTACCGGTGACGTGACTTACACACCGGGTGACGGTACGCCCATCGAGATCCCGCGCGTGCGCGTGGAAGTTGCGCTGGAGCCGGACAGCGCCACGCTCAGCTGGGACGCCGGCGACGGTGTTGCCGCCGTCACGGCGATTCCGCGCATCCAGTTTGACGACTACGTGAGCAAAGGAAAAATTACGCTCACGCAGTAAGCGCCGCGGCGCCGCAATAATCGACTCCATGCCTGTCAGCTCCTCACGCTCCACTTTCCTGCCTTTCTTGCCATCCCTGCAGCCCTCCCCGCCTACCCGCCGCTCAGTGCTGCTGGCGGGCGCGGGTTTGCTGGCCTTGCCTGCTTCATGCCTTGCCGCCGCACCCGCAACCACGGGCGTCTGGCCCACCGCGTCGCAGGTTCCCGGCGGCATTGCCCGGCTGCCGCTGGGCCCGGCGGCGGTGCGGCCCGCGGCGCAGGCCGGTGGCGTGCCCTTGCTGGTGCTGGGTGACCCTGCGGGATGGACGGYGCTGGTAGGCATTGCGCTGTCTGCAGAGCCCGGCGAGGCGAGCATCTCGGTGCTGGCTCCTGACGGCAGCCAGCAGCAGCTTGCCTACACCGTGGCGCCCAAGCATTACCTTGAGCAGCGCCTCAAAGTAGCGCCCGGCACGGTAGATTTGTCACCTGAAGACCAGGCGCGCTACGAGCGCGAGCGCGCGCACCAGGAGGTGGTGATGGCCACCTTCAGCGAGCCTTTGCCGCAAACGCCGCTGCGCATGCAGGTGCCGGTGCCGGGGCGCCGCTCCAGCTCGTTCGGGCTGCGGCGCGTCTTCAACGGGCAGTTGCGCAACCCGCACAGCGGCATGGACATCGCCGCCGCCACAGGCACGCCGGTGGTGGCGCCGCTGCCCGGCCGTGTCATTGACACGGGCGACTATTTCTTCAACGGCAACACGGTGTGGCTGGACCACGGCGGCGGCCTGCTGAGCATGATGTGCCACCTGAGTGCGATTGGCGTGGCCGTTGGCGACACACTGAAGACGGGCGAGCGCCTGGGCGCCGTGGGTGCCACAGGCCGCGTCACCGGGCCGCACCTGCACTGGGGCGTGATGCTGAACCGCGCCATGGTGGACCCGGCGCTGTTTCTGGGGGCCCGGGCAGGCAGCGAGTAACTGTGAGCAGTGGCGAGTAGCGGCAGGATAATTATTGGAAAAAGTGGCCAGAACCCAATAGGGCCTTGCGAAAGAAGCTATTAAAAGCATAGCGCCTGCCCGGCGGAAACAGGCGGCAACCGAATCTGGACCGGCCCCTCTAGCCCGGTAGGTCGCACTCACTAGGGAAAACATTGATGATGAATCATTGTTCAACCCCTTTGAAGGAAACACCATGACCGCCAAAAACCTGTCTACCGTTGCAACCGACCTCATCGAGTCTTCCGGCAACACCGCCCGCCACGTGATCAACGCCTACCGCGCCGGCGGCGAGCGCGCAGTCATCCTGCTGGAGCAGCGCTGGAACCRTGCCCTGAAACAGTCGCGCACCGAACTGACAGCCGAAACGGCCAAAAACGCCACGGCAGCACAACTGGCCTTCAGCGTGTACTACACCAAGGGCCTGATGCTGACGACCAACGGCGCACAGCAAGTGGTGAGCCAGCTGGTCAAGGTTCTGGAGAGCGGCGTGGAGCGTGCTGCCGCCAATGCCAGCCTGTTTGAAGAAAAAACCGGCGTGACCACTCTGAACACGCTGGCCCAGGCCACCGCACCGGGCGCCCTGGCACTGAGCAAACTCGCCGCGCAGATCGAGCAGAAGACCGCCCAGCTCGCCAGCAAAATTGCCGGCGACCAGGCCAGCACCGCCAAGCGCAAGACGGCGTTTAGCCAGCGCCGCACCGCCAAGGCTGCCTGAGCATTTCTGAATAAAAGGGGGCCGTAGCCCTTTACCGGCGGGCGCAAGCAGCTATCAAATCAGTAGCGTATTGAAGCAGTGCATTGACCCCAAAAGAAAAAGCCGCCTTTCCAGGCGGCTTTTTCATGCGCGGAATTCTCCGGCTACTGGCTACTGGCCCAGATAGATCTGGAAAATAATGCCGGTGTTGTTGGCGACCAGCACATAGTCGCCGCCGGTTTGCACCCAGTGATAGCCGGGAGGCGGCGCGCTCAGCCGATGGCCGCGCCAGTCGTCTACCCAATAGCCCCGGTCGCGGTATTGCGCCGGCAGGCGGCCACCGCGGTAGAAGTTGTGATCGGGGCCCGCACCACGCCCGCCGGCCTGGGAATGCGGCGGCGGGCCGGCGTGGTGGTGTTTCGCTTTTTTGTGGCCATGGCCGCGGCCGTGGTCGTCATCCTTCCCCTTGGCCATTGCCAGCCCGCTGAAAGCGAGGGACGCTACCGCCAGGGCGGTCATCAAGGTTCTGGTTTTCATGTGGATCCTTCTCTTTGTAGTGAAACTTGATTGTTCGCCCGCAAGAGGCCGGCACGCGTAGGAAAAGCGCCTGTTCACGGCGCTTTACCCGGCGTTTGCACGGATTTAACGCCGCCACCCGGCCAGGCGACCTCCGCCGCGCTTGAAATGCCGGCCACGGCCCCCAGTTGCGCCTGATGACTGACCCCCTCCACATCGTCTGCCCGCACTGCCACACCACCAACCGCGTACGCGCCGACCAGCTGGGCAGCGAGCCAACTTGCGGCAGCTGCAAGAAGGCGCTGTTTACCGCGCATTCCGCCGCGCTGGACGAAGCCGCATTTGACAAACACATCAGCCGCAACCAGATTCCGGTGCTGGTGGACTTCTGGGCGCCGTGGTGCGGGCCGTGCCGGCAGATGGCGCCGGCCTACGAGCAGGCGGCAGCGCAGCTGGAGCCGCAGGTGCGTGTGGCCAAGGTAGACACCGAAGCGGTGCCCAACCTGGGCGCGCGCTTCAACATCCGCAGCATTCCCACGCTGGCCTTGTTCAAGGGCGGCCGTGAAGTGGCGCGCCAGGCCGGCGCCATGGGTGCGGCCGACATCGTGCGCTGGGTGCAGGGTAATTTACGCTGAGACCATCAGCCGGTGCTATGCTTTTTATAGCTGCTTTCGCCCGTCTGTATTAGCCTTCTGGCACTTTTCCCAATAATTTTGCGCACCCGCGCCGGGGGCGCGTTCACTGCGCTCAATCAGTCGAGCGCGGCGTCCGCCACCAGGTAGCGCCTCACCAGGTCAAAAAAGCGGTCGTAAAAATCATCGGCGGTGATGGTTTCACTGCCTACCTTGACCATGGACTCATTGCTCGACGTGAAGGGCAGCGAGACGGAGCCGATGGCGCCCACACCCAGGCTGGCGGAGTTGTTGGTCTTTTTCATGGCGTAGCTGTCCTGCAGGGCCGTGACAAAACCCAGGCTCACTTTTCCATCGGGCGTCTCGKGGGCGCACACCACGCGAACCACCATTTGC
>NZ_JBFUAZ010000409.1:0-4689 GCF_056406035.1 Polaromonas sp. P1_E1_2
ACATCAACCCGGTCGGTGTGGGCGCCATGGCGCTGGCTTCGCTGTTGTCGGTTACAGCGCATCTGGGGCTTTACGGCGAAACGGCGCGGGCTTTTTCCGCGGTGATCGCCATGGGCACCGCATTTGTGGCCGCGCCCCTGATCGCCTGGGCGACCCGGGGCCGTTACTACATTGCGCGCAGCTCCGGAGCGACTTCTTCCGACGGTTCCTACAAGCGCTATGCAACGCAGCAGTGTGTGATTTGTGAACGCGCCTACGAAGGCCCGGACATGGCACACTGCCCCGCCTACCAGGGGCCCATCTGCTCGCTGTGCTGCACGCTGGACGCGCGCTGCGGCGACCTGTGCAAGCCGCACGCCAGCCTGTCGGCGCAGTGGTCCGGTGCGCTGCGCTGGCTGCTGCCGCGCCGCATCTGGCCTTACCTGGATACGGGCCTGGGCCATTTCCTGCTGCTCATGCTCATCATCGTGCCGCTGCTGGCCAGCGTGTTCGGCCTGCTTTACCACCAGGAAATCAGCGCGCTGGCGGACATCGAACCCTCTGAGCCGGCTTTGCGTTCAGGTTTCATGAAGGCGTACATGGCCTTGCTGGTCATTGCCGGCCTTGTTGCCTGGTGGCTGGTGCTGGCGCACAAAAGCCGCCAGGTGGCCCAGGAAGAATCGAACCGCCAGACCCATTTGCTGATGCGCGAGATCGAGTCGCACCGGCAAACAGACGAAGCGCTGCAACAGGCCAAGCTGGTGGCCGAAGAGGCTCGCCGCCATGCCGACCAGGCCAACCAGGCGAAAAGCCGCTATATCAGCGCCATCAGCCACGAATTGCGCACGCCGCTCAACAGCATCCTGGGTTACGCGCAGCTGATGGGTGAAGACAACGCCATACCGCCGCACCGCAAACAGGCGGTCAGCGTCATCAAGCGCGGGGGCGAACACCTGCTCTCGCTGATCGAGGGAACGCTCGATATTGCCCGCATCGAGGCGGGCAAGCTCACGCTGAATGTCAAGCCCATGCATTTCGCCGACTGTGTGCACGAGATGGCCGGCATGTTCGAGCTGCAGGCCGCCGCCAAGGGTCTCGGGTTCCGCTTTGAGACCAGCGGTCATCTGCCGGAGCTGGTGCGGGCCGATGAGAAACGCGTTCGGCAGATTCTCATCAATTTGCTGGGCAACGCCATCAAGTTCACTGCGCAGGGCCAGGTAATTTTCAGATTGCGCCATGCGCGCGAGATGGCCTACATCGACATTGAAGATACCGGCCCGGGCATGGGTGGGGCGGAGTTGTCCCGGATTTTTGAGCCTTTTGCGCGGGGAGCTACAGCCGGCCAAAGCGCGGAAGGCACACCGGGCGCCGGTTTGGGTTTGACGATTGCCAAGATGCTGACCGACCTGATGGGTGGCGAGATGACGGTGGTCAGCACCCCGGGCGAAGGCTCGATTTTCCGTATCCGGCTGTTTTTGCCCGAAGTGCACGTGGCTGCAGGAGCCGTCAAGGATGCCGCCACCAAACCAGCCAGGCGCCAGCCGCGCGGCTATGACGGGGTTCGCCGCAAGCTGCTGGTGGTCGACAACGAAGAGCCTGACCGTGAACTGCTGGTACAACTGCTTGAGCCCATGGGA
Source organism: Polaromonas sp. P1_E1_2 (assembly GCF_056406035.1). Lineage (NCBI taxonomy): Bacteria > Pseudomonadati > Pseudomonadota > Betaproteobacteria > Burkholderiales > Comamonadaceae > Polaromonas > Polaromonas sp. P1_E1_2. The sequence continues at coordinate 1,617 of NZ_JBFUAZ010000409.1, forward strand.
TTTGAATTGCGTACCGCCGCCAGCGGTCACGATTGCATGGACCTGCTGGCCAGCGGGTACCGGCCCGACGTGATCTTCATGGACCTGGCCATGCCGGGGATCGATGGCTGGGAAACCCTGCGCCGTGTGCGTGCGTCAGGGCACGAGGACATTCATCTCGCCATTGTTTCCGCCAACGCATTCGACAAGGGCGCCGAGAACGATGCCGGCATCCTTCCCGAGGACTTCATCCTCAAACCGGTGCGCCATACCGAACTGATCGACTGGCTTGAACGGCGGCTGGCCATCAAGTGGCGCTATGACCTTGCTGCGGATGACGGCGACTYTGTTGTCCAGGCCGTGCCACCGCGTGTACTGCCCGATGCGTCCCAACTCGCGGCCCTGCTCGAGGTCGTCAATCTCGGGTTTTACCGGGGCATCATGAACAACCTGGCAGAGATTGAAAGGCAGCGGCCGGAGGCCGCGGCCTTTGTGGACGAAATGCGCGTGCTGGCGCGGCAATTTCAGTTTGAAGCCATGGGCCGCCAGCTAGCCAACAAGGAGACGGGCCATGAGCAGCGTGCTTGACGACGGACCAACGCTGGATCGAAAGCTGGACCGCACACTGGACCGGGCCAACAGCGATATCGTGCTGATTGTGGACGACGTGCCCGACAACCTGTCGGTCCTGCACGATGCGCTCGATGAATCGGGCTATACCGTCCTTGTGGCCACCAGTGGCGAGGCTGCGCTGCAGCGTGCGTTGCAGGCTTTGCCCGACATCGTTTTGCTAGACGCCATGATGCCCGGGATGGATGGCTTTGAGGTTGCCAAGCGCCTGAAGGCCATGGCTGAAACGGCGCACATCCCCATTATTTTCATGACCGGTCTCACGGAAACCGAGTACCTCGTGGCGGCCCTGGAAGCCGGAGGGGTGGACTACGTTACCAAACCGATCAAGCCCAAGGAAGTGATGGCACGCATGGGCGTGCATTTGCAGGGCGCCCGCCGTGCCAGGCAGGAAGCGCGGCAGGCAGGGCAAGCACGCAACGCGCTGGACGCTTTCGGCTACGCCAGCATCACGGTGCGCATGGGCGGCGAGGCCGACGGGAAATTGATCTGGCAAACGCCGCTGGCGCGCGACCTGCTCATGCGCTACTACGGCACGTCCGCGCCGCAAACGCCCGCACCTGTACTCAACTGGCTGCGCCGCCACATGGCGGAGGCAGAGCGCCAGGTTGAGCCGCCGCGCCTGGCGGTGGAGCTTGGTCCGCGGCGCCTGACCTTCCGGCTGCACCAGCAGACCGGCGACGGCGACCGCGGCGGTGACTGGCTGATCGTCATGCGCGAAATTTCCGACGACGCCGTGGTGGAAGCCATGAGCCTGAGCTTCAAGCTCACCGCCCGAGAAGCTGAAGTGCTGTATTGGGTGGTCAAGGGAAAAACCAATCGCGACATTGGAGACATCCTGGGTTCCAGCCCAGCCACGGTCAAAAAGCACCTGGAACGGGTGTATGCCAAGCTGGGCGTCGAAACCCGCACCGCCGCCGCAGGTATGGCCATGAACCGGATCCGGCAACTGCACCCGCAGTTTGAGGGGTGAATATGGCCCCCACGGTCGCTCACTGCGTGTAGCTTCCTGCCCCCCGAGGGGGCCGCTGCGCCTGCGGCCCGGCAAAGCCGGTTCCGCGGCCCCTGCTTGCAAGAAGAAGGGCTGCCTGGCGCTGTATGAGGGGCAAAGATGGAGCCCCCACGCTTGTCGCTTCGCGTACTGCGCTGCCCCCCCGAGGGGGCGCTGCGCCTGCGGCCCGGCAAAGCCGGTTCCGCGGCCCTGCTTGCTAAGAAAGAGCGGTTTGTGATGGCCGTATCAGGTAAAAAGCGTGATTTCCGCTGGGCGGTTACAATAAGAGCTTCGGTAAAGCATCAGCTTTTTTCATCGAGGCCTTTTCCCAACAGGTTTCCTTCTCAATTGCGGCGCTTCCCAGAGCCCGAATCCACAGTGTTTTCAGTGCCCATACAGCCCTGAACCCTCTCAACACTGTTCCGTTTTTCCGGCGAGCACTATTCCCGACAGTGCCACGCATGGCTCAACCAGCCCAGCCCCTGACAAGGGCCAGGTGGGTGGACACCGAACACCCGCCGGCTTGCTCGCAAGCCGATTACTCCTTATTTATCAAGCCGGGACACATACCCGGCACGGACTTTTTATGAACGTAGATCACACCAAAATCGCGGTGGGCAAGTACCTTGTCTCACCACTGGCCAAGCAGCAAGGCGAACGCTACGCTGCATCGGTCTCCATCCGCTCAGGCAGCGGCAGCGCCACGCATGACCGTGTKRCCTGATTCGCGCTTTCGCGTCACGCTCGACAACGGCCATAAACTGGTGGCCTATACCTCCGGCAAGATGCGGAAAAACCATATTCGTATCCTTGCCGGCGACCAGGTGTCGCTGGAGCTCTCGCCCTACGACCTGAGCAAGGGCCGCATCACCTTCCGCCATATCGCTGGCCGCGGCCCCGGCCCGGCACCGCGCCAGGCTCGCTAAACCGGCGGCTCGTCGCGCCCCAAAAAAGCACAAAGCCCGGCAGGCGGAGAATCCTCCGTTTGCCGGGCTTTGTCGTTTTTCCCTGAACTGTGAACAGGCCCTAGCGCCGGCCGGTCGCCATGTGCTCGGTCTTCTTGTTGATCAGCACTTCGGGCTCCTGGGCCTCGACCCAGCTCTCGTTGTTGAGTCCGGCCTTTAGCCGATCCGTGTCCAGATCATTCGTCCATTTGGCGACCACTATCGTGGCCACGCCATTGCCGATCAGGTTGGTCAGCGCCCGCGCTTCCGACATAAAGCGGTCAATCCCCAGAATCAGCGCCAGCCCGGCCACAGGCACGGTACCCACCGCCGACAGCGTGGCGGCCAGTACAATGAATCCGCTGCCGGTGATGCCTGCCGCGCCTTTCGAAGTCAGCAACAGCACCGCCAGCAGCGTGAGTTCCTGCGTGAGGGTCATGGGCGTGTTGGTGGCCTGCGCGATGAACACCGCCGCCATCGTGAGATAGATCGAGGTGCCGTCCAGGTTGAACGAATAACCGGTCGGGAT
>NZ_JBFUAZ010000410.1:0-3921 GCF_056406035.1 Polaromonas sp. P1_E1_2
GACCAGCACTGCGCATCCGTGCCGCCGGCGTGAGCAGCAGCAAACCCAAAATCCACAGCAGCATGAGCGCATGGAACGGTTTCATGGCATCGGCCTTGTCACATATCGTGACATGTGTTCCTGCAAACATCTCCTCTAATTGAAGGATGTGATATTCATCGAAATATAGGAAAGTGCACAGGTAAAGCGTGGTCGGTGCAATATGGCGTGATTTTTTGCACCAATTACTTACGACAAGTCCGCACTGCCACGCTTCAGTAGGGCTCCATGAAATGTCCCATTTGAAGGGGGTACATCATGTCACAAAAATTTCCTGACGCAGACAGCACGACCAACCGCATCAGCCTGACTAATCCGCGCGTCGTGGAGTCGTGGTGCTCCGAGTTGAAATGCACAGAGTATGAATTGCGTGTGGCGGTCTATGCGGTAGGCAGCGAACCCGACGAGATCCGCAGTTATTTTCATCGCAGCAGAGACACCTGCCAGCAATGATTGCGAGCTGAGGCATAGCCGTCAGTATCGGGAGCCGTCCCAGGCTTCAGCCAGCTGGTCAGGTATCCCGGTCTTCATTCTGCGAAACGCAAGGCGATGCTCAACATCTTCGCACCACCGCTGAAATGCCTCGGGAGTCGGCGCAGGTCCAACTCCCTTTTGAAAGGCCGCCATCTTTTGCATAAACGCCATACAACGCCGCGTGCGCTCGAGCTCTTCATGCTGCTCAACTCTTACAGCGGCGCGTAGCGTTTCCATCATTCTGGAGTTAGCCATACGCCCTCCTGGGCAGTTAAGAAAGCGGATCAATACCTCTCCTGGCTCTCTGAGCCCCGCCGAATACCGAGAGAGTATTGAATTTACGACATAAACCAGTCCAAGTATTTATCCGCACCCCAGTGGGTCAGATCTGGACGGAATTCAACAGCTAGGCGTCAGCCTAAGAGTAAAAGCGTGCCCTACACACCTGGGCTATGGATAGACTTTGACGCTCGGCTTGCGGGCGTGCTTACTGCTGGGATCGTCGTCTTCTCTCCAAAGCTCCATCCGCTCTCCGTAGAACCTCAATCGCCAATTTGCAAYCTGGTCACTACTCGAAAGCTTTCCCTTCAGTGGAATGATCACTTCTTGAGGCTTTCCCGTTGCTATCCAGGTCACAACCATCTGCTCTGGAATTGGCATTGGTGCATTCCAAAGACTTCCGCTGCCCGGCACTGAAACTCCCGAGAACGGCACCACCACTTTTCCATAAGTAATTTTGAGATCGTCAATCGGAGTTTCATATACCCGAAACGATAGGCCGTGCTCGACAAAGCCGCGGTGTGCACAGGCGGCAACAAGCAGTACCGCCAGGAGAGCAGTGAACAAGATGACGATGCGTTTGACGATGAATTTCATCATTGGAGTTTAGCCATGGGGTCTTCATGATGATTGACGTGCTCAGCCCAACAGAGGCGGATTTCTTTCGCGGCTTATTCCTCAGAGACCACAGAAATGAGGGGTTAGCCACCGACACTTGCCGGCTGCGCCGGTACGCAACAGAGCGGCGGTTTCGCGGGGCTGGGACTAGGTTGATTTTCCCATGTCAAATATATTGCGACGAAAACCGCGGCTTGCGCAAAGAGATGAAACGCTATTACCCCGCAGACAGGCGCTGATTTAACTGTGATGCCCTGCTTTGGTTCGTCCTGCTCGCCAGCCACAGAATTCAAGAGCTTTGCGAATTGCTCACACTCCCGCTGAGTGAGTTGGAGTACCCAAAGATTGGATAAGGAGAACACAAGATAGCTCCCTCCAATAACGAGAAACATTTCTGGTGCCCACGACACCTTATCTTTTCCAATCGTGTACCCAAGCACTGCGAGGCTCACTGCGGAAAAGTACGTCCATAACTTGTGGGCTGAGTCGGTGTGCTTGCTATACAAATCGTAGGCTTCTTTAAGGCCGAGTTTTGTAGGAACTGTGGTCATATGCATGCTCCACGCAGATAGACTGAGGCGAAGCTCCGCGGTCGTTCGTACTTAAGGGTTCACCGGCAGACGTATTGGCCAGAGCTCGTGTAGCCACAGTGTTGCTGCGGGCGGATGGGCGCTGGTGCCGGCGCATAGTTGGGCTGCACTGTGCCGGCCTGGCCAGTGTAGGGATTCGTGTTGCCCTTAGTGCTGTAATTGTCAAGGTTCGTGCTATTCGGCGCGGTGCGAACGTGCCCCTCAACATAGGTGCCGTTCTTAGTGACGTGCGGTTGAACGTAGGTTTGAGCAAAGGCAGTGCCCACTGCAATGGTGGCCACGATAAAAACAATAGCTGATTTCATGTTGTCCCCTTAGAAGTCCCACGGGCCGCGTGGGCGCGGTATCCAACACCAAGCTATTCAGTCGGGGCCCTTTGAGGCGCCGGCGATCCCGAACCAATGCCAACAGGAGCGACCCAGGGTGTTCCCACGGGCGCAGCGTCATTCTTGAGCGAACGTATGGCATCTAGTAATGCTGCTGCATCTTTGATACTCCTAGCTCGGTCGGCGCTGATCTGCAAGCATCGCGAAAACACGTACGGAATGACCGCCAGAGCAATTGCCAGCGCCGTGGCAGCAGCCTCTTGTGGAGCGCTCTGCGCACCACTAAAGCCAAAGATCAAGACAAGAAGCCCGAAGCAGGCACTGATTAAAGTAATGATGTAGCTAATCTGAACCATGGATTCCTCGCTTCGTTGACTTCAACAGCCGGTGTAGTTCTTCCGGCCGCTCTTGGTAATCGTGTACGTCCCACCGCGCGGGCCGACATAGCAGGTAGGTCCACCGCCCTTCGCTGAGGCTACTGGAGCTGCGGCCGGAGCCGTCGGAGCCGCCGCAGCCGTTTTCTTGCCACCGTGACAGTGATGGCCACCGGTCTTGCGGTTCGTGTGGCAGCCCTGCGCATCCGTACCACCCGGGTGAGCGATAGCCAACTCGCATGCCAGTAGCAGCGCGGGGACACAGAACGATTTCATGATGTTCCTTCAGCCCCGTGGCCTAGCCGACCTACTTGCTTATGTTGGGATATCCCTTGCCACCTTTTCCGTCATAAATATGTATCTCCGTCTTTGAGGGTGGAGGTACTTTCTTTGCCGCTTCCGCTGCCCTTTGAGCTGCGACCGCCTGGTCGTTGGCCGCTTTGGCTTTTGCCGCCTTTGCCCAGGCGTCCTCCTGGGCCTCTTTGGTCGTCATTTGGGCATGCGCCAAGGAGACGGTCAAAACCAGAATCATGGTCAGCGCGGTTTTCATGTGGCCTCTTTGGTGTAGTAGAACTTGTAAGAAGCACGTTACATGAGGGAATCAGACTTCACCTCCTCTAAGTGGGGGAGGCAATGCCGCGAAACCGTGGCCCGTCATACAGCCCATGTAGCCCATCCGGTACAAAGCGCCCAGAATGGCGTTGTTACTCACCGGCTTCTCTGGGTCCTGCTCACCGGGCCAGGCCGCGTAACGCCTATATGTCGCCAATACCACTTGAGCCGGCTTGGAAAGCTGCAGGATATGCGGCGTTCGTACCTTCATGCACGCAGCCAGAATGCACCACTCTGTCAAAGACCAATCTGGACGACCAGAAACAAAAAAGCCCCGATTTACGGGGCTTTCAGGGCATTTCTCAGATCAATCTGGATTTCTCTGGATGCAATTTTGGCGGAGAGGGTGGGATTCGAACCCACGGTACCTTGCGGTACGCCTGATTTCGAGTCAGGTACATTCGGCCACTCTGCCACCTCTCCAGTGTGGACTGGCGATTCTAGCAGGCTTGAAAAGGGCCCCCACGGTCGCTCACTTCGTGTAGCTTCCTGCCCCCCCGAGGGGGCCGCCCGCCTGCGGCCTGGCAAAGCCAGTTCCGCGGCTCGGACTGTGCTGAAGATTTATTTCCCCGCCGCCGGGGCCAGCACCTTGATGCCGCCCATGTACGG
>NZ_JBFUAZ010000411.1:0-3918 GCF_056406035.1 Polaromonas sp. P1_E1_2
CAGCAGCCAGGAAAGCGGGGTCATCGGTGCTGCACAGGGGGCCGCCGTACCCATACGGCGAACTGGCATCCCTCAATGCCGTGCCAGGCACGTCGGTGCGGTGCAGGCAGTGCAGCCAGCATTCGCCTCTCGCCTCGTAGCTCAGGAAGAGCGGCTGCAGGAGCGGGTTGCGGGCGGCGTCAGCCGCGACATAGGCGGGATGCAGCGTCGCCGGCCGCAACGGCACGGACATCCGCTCGTACTGCGCTACCGCCTCGACGAACGCAAGAACGCGCATCCGTTCAGCGCCCACGGTGTGCCTGTACCGACTTGAGGACTTCGACAACACGGTCGGTCGCCGTGCCTTCAGGTTGGCGCTCACGCACCAGAGCAGTGCCATGTGGCGGCTCGTACCCTGTCGCGAGCTGGTCCAGTGTCAGCTCACGCTGGGCGATCCCCATGGCGAAATATGGACTCAGGTTGTCAAACATCGACCCTCTGACTTGAGTCACGTACTTGTCTGCCATGTTCGCTTCCACCCCCACGGTCGAGACCGTCACGATGACCTCGTCCGACGCATGAATACACGTATGCAGCGGCATCTCCGCAGGCGACACCCGAATCCGCGGATGACCAAGCGCGGAAACTTCCGACGCAGCCGGCTCGCTGGGGTGCCGCCTCACCCAGATCGCAAGCGATGGATTGGCGATCACTGCATCGAGCAGCGCCCGCTCAATGCGGCGCGGAAAGGCGGGATCGCCCCGCTCCGGGAACCCGGGATAAGCAGCCGGTTCCGGGGAGGACGCGTAAAGACAGACATGCAGCTCGTCCCATCCGGCGTCGTGCCGCAATGCGGCTCCGGCGGCGATGCGCGCCGGATCGAGGACCGTATCAAACGCGGGATTACCCGTAACGCGTACATCCTGCGGCGGCCGCCCGCCATCTATCAGGTTGTCGCGCACGGACGGGCTCAGAACGCAGACTACATCCCCGTAATCGGGCGCCGCGAGCCGGTCGCGCTCCCAGATCCCCAACAGGTCCACGAGGCAGGCGCTCGGAATACCCAGCGAGCCTGCCACCTGCAATGCGGCCTGCTCCGCACGCGGCGAATTCGTTGCAACCACAAGACTCGGCCGGACCTGCCGGATTGCTCGCTCGAGAACGCTCAAGGGCAGAAATGCCTGACGGCCGTATTGGCCATACTGCACGGCCGCCTCGGAGACACCCAAACGCGCCTCGAGGTCTGCATAGGAAAGGCCAAGGTAAGCAACAGATTCATCATGCTGGGCAGCAGTGACTTTAAGTTCACTGGCCAGCCGCTCTCCGTGCGCGCGTGCGCACAGATCGGTGTCTCTGAGAAGATCGCGAAAGCCTATGGCTTCAATACCGCTGCGCACCACCTCCGGCGCAGCCGTTGTCAACGCCAGATACAGCGGCCGGGCCAGACCCAGCTCTTTCACGCGCCGCGCCACCGGCAATAAGGCCTTGACATGCCCACCCCCGTAAGAAACAAAAAGCCAGCGCGGCAACTGGTCTGTCATCTCCGGTTCCCTCCCGAAAATTCCGGCTCGATGGTTCCGGCACCGGCTTCCCACACCGCCAGCGCCGCAAGGGCCCGTAACTCACGTGTATAGTTTTTTCTGCCATCCCGGTGCTGTACGAGCATGCCGTCAACCACCGGCCATTGCATCGTTTCAGCAATCAACGGGCTGTCCTGGAGGGTCCGGCGCAACCAGGCGTAAGACTCGCCGCGGAACCAGTCGCCGATAGGGACGGTAAACATCTGCTTTTTACGAAACGCCAGTTCATCGCCAATCAGCGGTGCCACGGCTTGTTTGAACCAGTGTTTTTTGTCGCCCTGCGCTGACAGCTTGGTCGTGCCGCGCGAGCGAAAGGCCAGCTCCATCATCCGGTAATCAAGGAAAGGCGTGCGCGCTTCGATGCTGACCGCCATGCCCATGCGGTCTGGCTTGACCAGGTTGTTGCCGGACAGCAGTAACTGCATATCCAGATACAACGCCTGGTTGACCCGGTCGAAATGACCGGCCTCCTCAAACCAGGGCCGGGCAACCTGCGTAAAGCTGTCGAGCCCGGACAGGTTTGCACGCGCCACCGGCTGATACAACGCCGCCTTGGCGGCGGGTGAAAACAACGAAATCGAATCGAAATACTGGCGCTGAAAATCAGGCGTCGGCAGGGTCTGCGCGTCGGGTCGGGCAAAGAACTGCGCGTATTTGTCATAGCCGGCAAACAGCTCGTCGCCACCGTCACCGGTCAGCACCACCTTGACGTGTTTTGCCGCCAGCTCGCTCACGCGCAGCATCGGCATGAATGAAGCGTCACCGTGCGGCTGGTCAAGGTGATGCAACACCTGCGGCCAGCGTGACAGCATGTTCAGCTCGGCCGTCTCCTGTGTGTGGTCACAGCCAAAACGCCGGGCGGCCTGCAGTGCAAAAGCCGACTCGTCGTAACGAGGGTCTTCAAAACCGATGCAGAAAGTCTTGACAGGCCGGTTGACATGCCTGGCCATCAGGCCAACGATACTGCTCGAGTCCACCCCGCCCGACAGGAAAGCGCCCCAGGGCACATCGGCCCGCAGGCGAATGCGCGTGGCGTCGTCGAGAATCGCCATGAACTCTTCGGACCAGTCCTCAAAGCCGTAGTCTTGTTCGCGCTGGTCGGCCAGGCTCCACCAGCGTTGGGTTTCAACACCGGTCCGGGTGAATTTCATCCAGGTGCCGGGCATCACGTGTTTGATGCCTTCGTAAATCGTCCACGGTACGGGGATGTAGTTGAAGCTCAGGTAATGATGGATTGCTACCAAATCAATAGCTGGTTGCGCACGTTGTGATTGGGCTAGCGGCAATATTGCCTTGATTTCCGAGCCGAACAGCATGCGCTGGCCATCGTCGGAGATATAGAGCGGCTTGACGCCAATGCGGTCACGAACCAGGTAAAGCGCATCCTGGCGCGCGTCGTCAATCGCGATCGCGAACATGCCATTGAGCTTGCTGATGCAGCTGATGCCTTCGCGCTCATACAGGCGCAGGATCACCTCGGTGTCGCTCTGCGTGTCCAGCCGCACACCCTGCGCGCGCAGTTCAGCAGCCAGCTCGATGTAGTTGAAGATTTCACCGTTCTGCACCACTGCGACCTGACCGTCGTCACTGACAAAAGGCTGGTGGCCGCCACCCAGGTCGATGATCGACAGGCGCCGGTTGCCGATGGCCACACCGCGCTGGGGCCGGTGCCAGATACCACCGTCGTCCGGGCCGCGGTGCAGCAGCTTCTGCGCCATCACGTCGAGGGCCGCGTCACTCACCGGCGTACATTCCCGGTCCCAATATCCAAAAATGCCGCACATTCAGTTGCTTCCTCTTCCACTCAGACGTGCCAGCGTCCACCAGATGATCTTCAGGTCGAACCACCATGACGCGGTATTCGCATATTGCAGGTCCAGCGCCAGCCGCTGACCTGCCGTGGCTTCCGAGCGCAGCATCACCTGCGCCAGGCCGGTGATGCCGGGCGGCACGCTGCAGCGCTTTTCCCAATCCGCAGGTGCGTACAGCAATTGTTGAGCAGGTACATCCGGCCGCGGCCCCACCAGGCTCATGTCACCTTTGAGGACGTTGAATATCTGCGGCAGCTCATCAATGCTGGTGCGACGTATGAAGCGCCCGACACGCGTGATCCGGGGGTCATTGGCCTGTGTGAAATACGACCCCACGGAAGCCGCATCCAGCTGCATGCTGCGAAATTTGAACATCCGGAACTCGCGGCCCCCCAGACCCATCCGGGTCTGGCTGAAGATGACAGGCAGACCGCTTTCCAGCGCAATAGCCATTGCCGCCAATAGCAATACCGGCGACAAAAACAGCAGGGCCAGCAGCGACAACACGACGTCCATCAGGCGCTTCATGCAGCTTTGCCCACTTGTTC
>NZ_JBFUAZ010000412.1:0-3918 GCF_056406035.1 Polaromonas sp. P1_E1_2
TCTCTACGCCGGGCCGGCACCTGCCCAGCAGGACAGCGGCCGCCTGGCGAGAAAAACCGCCAGATCCACCGTACCGGCCGGTGTGCGCCAAATCCCCGATATCGCCTACGGCACAGACCCGCGCCAGCGCATGGATGCCTACCTGCCGCAGCAGCCGGCAGCCAACGCACCGGTCATCGTCATGGTGCACGGCGGTGCCTGGATGGTGGGCAACAAGGCGATGGCCAACGTGACCGACAACAAGGTGGCCTGGTGGGTCAAACAGAAGGGCTACATCCTGGTGTCGGTGGGCTATCGCCTGTCGCCGCAGGTTGACCCGCTGGTGCAGGCGCGCGATGTGGCCAGTGCCCTGGCCAAGACGCAGGCCATGGCCGCCTCGTGGGGTGGCGATCCGGCCAAGGTCATTCTTATGGGGCATTCGGCGGGCGCACACCTGGTGGCACTGCTGGGTGCCTCGCCGGCATTGGCCTATACGTCAGGCGCCAGGCCGTGGCTAGGCACTGTGGCACTTGACAGCGCCGCGCTGGACCTTGAGCGCATCATGAAAGCGCGGCACATGCGGTTTTATGACCGCGTATTTGGCACTGACCCGGCCTACTGGCGCACTGTGTCGCCCACCAGCGTGCTGGCGGCTGACGCCACGCCGATGCTGCTGGTCTGCTCGACACAACGGGCGGATGACCCCTGCGCACAGTCGCGTGACTTTGCTGCGAAAGTGACGGCCAAAGGCGTGCGGGCCAGCGTGCTGCCGCAAGACCTGACGCACGAACAGGTCAACACCACGCTGGGCCTGCCCGGCGGGTATACCGATGCGGTAGACGGCTTTATGGCGGGGCTGCTGCCGCGCTGATGGATTTAAGTAAATACAGGCTGCAGCCCGCAGTAAACGGGCGCAAGACGCTATTTATTTGATAGCGAATCAGGCTCAGCTACTTCGCCGCACCAGGCTCTGCCGCGGCCGGAGCGGCATTGCGGCGGTGGTAGGTGAAAAACGTCCACATCATCAGCGTGGCGTCGGGGCCTTCAGGCTCGCTGTATTCCATGCTGGCGTCTCCGCCGCTCCAGGCGTGGCCCAGGGCATCTACGTCGCACTTCACCAGCTGCGGCTTGCGGCCGGCGTACCAGGTCGTGGTCTGGTAGGCATGGCGTGGCCGCCTGCCGCTGCGGCGCTCGGGGTAACGGCGAACCACCGGCTCGAGGCGGGCCGCATTTTGGGTAATGACCGGGTTGTTGATGATTTCGAACTGCTCGGCCAGCTGCTCGGCGTTCACCCGCCGCACCACGGCATCGTTGTCGCCATGGATCAGGATGGCCGGCATGCCCGGGAACGCCGGCTGGTCGCTGGCAAACAAGCGCGCCACCGCATCGTAAGACGAGCCCGAGCCGTGTTGCATGGCCCGGTAGGCGCTGAAGGGCGAGTGGGTGGTGCCGAACACGGGTGCGGAATGCATGCCCACGGCCGCGATCAACTCCGGGTGGCGCAGTGCCACGATGGCCGCCAGCGCGGCGCCGGCCGACAGGCCCGCCACGTAAGTTCGTGAAGCGTCAAGCCCGTGTTTTTGCTGCACCTGGGAAATCATGGCGGYGATCACGCCCACATCGCCCTCCCCGTTTTGTGTGGCCCGCTTGTACCAGTGCCAGCAGCGGTGGGCGTCGGCCGCACTGGATTGCTGGGGGTACAGCACCGCAAAACCCTTGCGCTCGGCCAGTTCGTTCATGCGGCTGCCCGCTGCAAAGTCAGCCGCCGTCTGCTGGCAGCCGTGCAACATGACCACCAGCGGGCGCGGTGCTGCAGGGGCATCGGGAACCCCGGCAGTAATGGCCGTAGTGGCCGTAGCGGCCGCGGCAGGAAGATACAGCCAATACAGCATGCGCCGGGAATCCGTCAGCAAGCCGTCCCCGGGCAAGGTAAACCAGGCCTTGCGCCAGGTGCCGGGCAACCCGGCTGCGGCGCGGGCCTGTGCCGCCGTGGGCCGGCGGGCTTTTTTGGCGGGCCGGACAACCACCGGTTTCAACAGCTTGACCCCGGGCCTGCGCCGGCGCGGCGTTGTGGTGGCAGGCAACGCCGGCGTGACCTTGGGAAGCAGGCTTTCAAACAGCCGCAAGCCCTGCGCCTGCTGGGCCTTGCCCATGCGGCGCATGCTTTTAAGCCAAAGACTGCTTATGCTTCTGGACATGGTTTGACAAAAAGTGGTGGGGCCATCTGGGGTCGGTTCGAGGTCTGCGTCTACTTTGATTTCCAGGAAGGGATTTGCGCCAGATCAATAAGTACACGGTCATTTTGCTGCATTGCAACAAAATGTCTACCAGCATGGCCATAAAACATTGAATTCGGCGCTTTCCGTCACAAAATCGGGGTTACAAAATGCTAAAACCCGAGCCGCTACGATGGAGCCTGGGAGCGCTTGTACCATTTCGGCGCGTTATCAGCGCCATTTCAGCGCGTACACGCACCATTTAGAGTCTTTTCGTGCTTTCCGGCCTTTGCCCTGTTTGCCCTCTTTTGAACGACCGCACATTTCTTTTCGCTTTTCGCCTGTTTTCTCATGCCCGAATTCCTGACCGCCGCCCTTTACCAGTTCGTTGAGCTGCCCGATTTCGCCGAGCTGCAGGCGCCGCTGCTGGCGCAGTGTGAGGCCCATGGTGTCAAGGGCACGCTGCTGCTTGCGGCAGAAGGCATCAACGGCACGATTGCCGGGCCGGAAGGCGGCGTGCGCGCGGTGCTGGCCTATCTGCGCAGTGACCCGCGCCTGGCGAAGCTGGAGCACAAGGAAGCATGGGCTGAGTCCATGCCCTTCTACCGGATGAAGGTGCGCCTCAAGCGAGAGATCGTCACCATGGGTGTGCCGGAAGTCCACCCCGCGCTGATGGCCGGCGAATACGTCAAGCCGCAGGAATGGAATCAGCTGATCAACGAACCGGGCGTGGTGCTGGTCGATACACGCAACGACTACGAGGTGTCCATCGGCACCTTCCACGGCGCCATCAACCCGCACACCAGCAGCTTTTCAGAGCTGCCCGGCTGGGTAGAGCGCGAAATGGCCGAAGRCGGCAAGCTGGCGGCGCATGACGGCAAAAAGCCGAAGGTGGCCATGTTCTGCACCGGGGGCATCCGCTGCGAAAAGTCCACCGCGCTGCTGCGTTCCAAAGGCTTTGAAGAGGTCTACCACCTCGAAGGCGGGATCCTTAAATACCTGGAAACCGTGCCCGAGGCGCAAAGCACCTGGGAAGGCGAATGTTTTGTGTTTGATGAGCGTGTGTCCGTCGGCCACGGCCTCAAGCCCGGCGCCTTCACGCTGTGCCGCTCGTGCCGCGATCCGCTGAGCGAAGAAGACCGCCAGTCGCCGCTGTACGAGCTGGGCGTGAGCTGCGCGCACTGCCATGCAAAGACCACGGAAGAACAGAAAACCGGCTACCGCGAGCGCCAGCGCCAGGTCGAGCTGGCCGAAGCGCGCAATGCCGCGCACATCGGCGTGCGGCAATCCGGCACCTGAAGTACCTGGTGTCTCAGGCCATGAACAGCTCCCTGCCCGTCCTGTATTCCTTTCGCCGCTGCCCGTATGCCATGCGCGCGCGGCTGGCGCTGGCCGTGAGTGGCGAGCCGCACGAGCTGCGCGAAGTCGTGTTGAAGAACAAACCCATGCCAATGCTGGCCGCGTCACCCAAAGGCACGGTGCCCGTGCTGGTGCTGCCCGGCGGCGAAGTCATTGATGAAAGCCTGGACGTGATGCTGTGGGCACTGCGGCGCAATGATCCCGAGGGCTGGCTCTCACCACCCACGGGGTCCATCGATGACATGCTCGCGCTGATTGCCGGCAACGACGGTGCTTTCAAGCGCAGCCTGGACCGCTACAAMTACCCGAATCGCTACACCGAAGAATCCGCAGGCAATACCGAGGCTTTTGCGCAGCTGCAGCG
>NZ_JBFUAZ010000413.1:0-3888 GCF_056406035.1 Polaromonas sp. P1_E1_2
CAGATGGCCTTCTGCCTTTGCATCGCAATGCTCTGGAGGCGGGAGAATGCGGTCCCGATTGTGACGAACCCGTCGAAATCACTATTAATTGACCGCATATCAGCCATAGGCATGACCCTGCTCGGGGGCGTCCTTGCAATAGCTGTTATCTATGCTGCATGGGACTACCGCCGCGTCAGCCAGATCTATCTTCCTGTAGATGAGCGAGCTGCCACCTATCGCAGCGACACGCTTGCCAAAATTGAAGGCTCGTGGCTATTCACCGATCAAGTGCGATTTGCCGAAATCTCTCTTACCCCGCTGACCCCTGCAAACGCCCGGTGGACATTTAATACCGCGAGCGCATTGCTGCACTACTCGCCGGAACCGCGAGTCATCGAAAAGCTCATCGAAAGTGCAGTGATGCTCGGCTCTGATGATGTGGCTGTCGAGCATCTGGCGCGCTACAGGGCCGCTTTCCCGACGGAATATGCACAATGGACGCGGCAAAACAGCAAATTTGTACCGGGACAGGCTCCTTCGACGGGAGCGGCAGCCAGATGAAGACGGTACTACAAGGTTTCGTGGACGAAACTGCCTGATTTGCCGCCGTGTTTTTCAAGCACGTGTATATCGGTGATGGTCATGCTTCGATCTACTGCCTTGCACATGTCATAGATGGTCAACAGCGAGATTTGCACTGCAGTCAATGCTTCCATTTCGACGCCCGTTGGGCCAACGGTTTCTACTGTTGCGGAACAGGCGATGCAGGAGCTTTTCTCATCCGGTGTGAACTCAATGGCTACCCGTGTCAAAGCTAAAGGATGGCACAGCGGGATCAAATCGCTGGTTTTTTTTGCAGCCATGATCCCGGCAACGCGTGCAATGCCCAGTACATCCCCCTTTTTTGCACTACCGGCAAGGATGATGGACAGGGTCGTGAAATTCATTACTATACGGCCCTGCGCGATGGCCACACGGTGTGTGGCAGTCTTGCCGGATACATCCACCATGTGGGCTTGGCCTTGGGCGTCAAAATGAGTGAGTGTTGAGTCGGACATCATGCAGCAAGAACCTTTACATGTATCCATCATCATAAGACCATGTTCAGAAACCCAGAGTTTTGGAGGAGCCGATTTAAGGCTTCCGGCATTCATTTAGGCATTAGCCTGGCAATAGCCTTGTGCGCGGCTTTGCTGGTTTTTATCATTTGGTATCCCTATCCCTATCGCGAGATATCTGGGGGGCGCGAGCTATTCATACTAATTATTGCGGTAGATGTGATCATGGGGCCGCTCCTGACCTTTGCTGTATTTGACGTCGCGAAGCCGCGTAAGGTGTTACGGCTCGACTTGTGTGTGATTGGAGTGTTGCAGCTTGTAGCACTTACTTATGGCATTTGGACGGTGGCTGCGGCCCGGCCCGTTCATCTGGTTTTTGAAATTGACCGTTTCCGCGTGGTTCATGCCATTGAAATTGAGCCGGAGCGTCTCTCGCTTGCGCCTGTGGGGCTGCGGCAACTGCCGCTGACTGGGCCTACGCTATTGTCAGTGCGGGAGTTCAAGGACGCCAAGGAAAGTTTTGACGCGACCATGGCGGCACTTGACGGCGCCCCTCTTGGAGCCCGTCCCGATTTATGGCAAAGCTATGAAGCAGCCAAGCCCCAGGTCCTGAAACAGGCCAAGCCTCTTGCTGAACTCAAAACCCGTTTTCCGGCGGACGTTGTTAATATCGATAACGCATTGGCATCAGCGTTGGCATCGGGTCGCAAGAGCAGCGATATTGGCTATATCCCGATGATCGGGCGCAAGACTTTCTGGACTGTTCTCATTGACACCAAAACGGCAGAGGTAATTGCATTTGTACCCATTGACTCCTTCTAGGCGAACTGTGTACGTGAAGCCGCGTCCGGCCCTGAACCGCCTTGCCCTAGCCTGCATTGTGTTCATGGCTTTGGGCGGTTCCTCGCTGGCCCAGGCTCCCGTCGGTACGACAGGAGGCTCGACGGGTTCATTGCCATCGCTGGGTGAAACTTCCGACCTCGCAGCGGCAGCAGAGCGCCGTATCGGAGACCGCATCGCCGTCAGCATCTACCGCGACCCTGACTACATTGATGATCCGGTGCTCGGCGATTACCTCCAGAGTATCTGGTTGCCGCTGGTTGCCGCCGCAAGGGCCCGGGGTGAGCTCAATGCCGAACTTGAGGAGCGTTTTGCCTGGCAGGTTTTCCTGATCCGGGACCGCAGCATCAATGCCTTTGCATTGCCCGGGGGCTACTTTGGCGTGCACTTGGGCCTGCTGGCCGCGGTAAGCAGTTCCGATGAGGTGGCCGCAGTGATGGGCCATGAACTCAGCCATGTGACCCAGCGGCACATTGCGCGCATGCTGACGCAGCAGTCGCGCCAGACCCCCTGGATGATTGCCGCCATGATTCTTGGCGTGCTGGCTGCCGGGAAGAGCAGCAATGCCGGCAGCGCCGCCGTGGTCGGCGGGCAGGCAGTCGCGATGCAGAACCAGCTCAACTTTTCCAGGGACATGGAGCGGGAGGCAGATCGCGTGGGTTTCGGGGTCATGACCGATGCGGRTTTTGAAAGCCGGGGTGTTTCGGCCATGTTCGAAAAGCTGCAGCAGGCCTCGCGCCTGAACGACAACGGCTCCTTTCCCTATTTGAGATCCCATCCGCTGACGACCGAGCGAATTGCCGAAGCGCGGGCGCGCGTGCAACTGTCTTCAGCGGACGCGGCAAAACCCTCGCGCGAAAAAGAAGCCGAGGCCGGCAGGGCCCGCGTGTTACACGCCATGATGGCATCGCGGGCACGCATCCTGGCAGCCCCGGGGGTTGATGCGCTGCGCTCCATGGTGGCGGAGGCCCAGCGCCAGACCGGCCCTGTTGCCGCACTGCAACCGCTTCCCACGGCCGACAATGTGCGTGATGCTGGAGTTTTGTATGGTGGCGCTTTTGCGGCGGCCCGGCTGCGCGACTTCACCACGGCGAAGGGATTGCTGGAACGGTTGAAACCGCTTTCTGCGGGTGCGCCGCATGCCGCCAATGCGGTGGATCTGCTGGCCGTTGAAATCGACCTGATGGCCGGCTTGGTTCCCCCCACAGCGGCATCTGCCGACATTTCCAGGGCGACATCTCGCGCTGAGGTACTGCTGCAGTCCCAGTCGTTGATGGCCGCGAACCGTGCGCAGGACGTTTCGGGCCGGCTACAAAGCTGGGTGACGCTGCATCCCAAGGACGCGATGGCCTGGCAGCTGCTTGCGGTCGCGTACGGCAAGCAAAACAAGCAGGTTCAGGCGATTCGCGCTGATGCGGAAAGCCGTGCCGCCCAGCTGGACTACCCGGCAGCGCTGGACCGCTTCAAGGCGGCGCAGGGCTTGATGCGCAGCAGCCCCGGCAGCGCAGACTATGTGGAGGGTTCGATCATCGACACACGAACCCGCCAGACGGAACTACTTGTTAAAGAGCAGGCGCTCCAGGACAAAGTCGATCGCTAGCTGCAGCACCGAATAAATCAGTGAGCCTATCAGCGCTGCGGCAAAACCCGTGACGTTCAGACTGCTGATCAGGCTGGCCGCGGCCCAGAACATCAGCGCGTTGATGACAAACAGGAACAAGCCCAGCGTCACCAGCGTGACGGGCAGCGTCAGCAGAACCAGGATCGGGCGCACCACCATGTTGAGCGCACCGAGCACCGCCGCGGCAATTAGCGCGCCGGTGAAGCTGGTCACCACGACCCCGGGGTAGAGATAGGCAACGGCCAGCAAGGCCGCTGCGCTTAAAAGCCATTTGAGGATAAGTTTCATGGGCAAAGAATACCACCGGCCTGCCCGATTCGGCCCCCTTATCCCTCAGGCGAGTAGAGGCGGCACCCCAAGGTGGCACCGGCCTTTTCAGTCCGTGTG
>NZ_JBFUAZ010000414.1:0-3885 GCF_056406035.1 Polaromonas sp. P1_E1_2
ATGTTTCCGCAGCGTGACAGGTGGCTGAAGTAGTCGCCCCACAAGGCCATGGTTTCGCTCTTGCCATAGGTCTTGGGCATGGCCACGACCATTTTTTCGCGTGGGCCGGAATATTTTTCGGGCGCGGGGGTAGCAGCCGCAGCTTTCGCCTTGCGTGCAGGCTTTGCCTCGTCGGTCTGGGCTGTTGCTGAACCCAGGGCGCAAGCGGCGCTGGCCAATATTGCGGCATGGCGCAGATAAAACTTCATCTTGATCACTCCAGTTGTCTATGAAACCGATACGCAGGAATGCCGGTTTGTGTGCCCTTGGCCGCACAAACCGCGTTCCCAGCCCAATCAGTGTGCATGACGGTGCATCAAAACGAACTTTTTGTTACATTCGAATGAATACCTTCGTGACATAAATCAGCGTATCTGCTTCAGAGGCTGTTGTTTTTTCATTGAAAAGATGGCGCTGGCAACCTGTAAGCGCCTGGGCGGCGGCGAATACTGCGCCTCAGGATACGCGCGTGCTGTGCGGCGGGGGGGGGGGGGGCGGCGGACGCCTCAAGCGGCGAGCGAGGCGTCGATTTTCCCGAGCAGCCATTGCAGCCCGGCCAGGTGCTGCTGGTCGTGGCTGCACAGGTAATGCACCAGGCTGCGCAACGTGAGTGCGCCGTAACCTTCGAATTCCGCCGTACGGCCAAGTTGCCCGGGCGTGATGCCCGACAGCATGGCCATCGTCCGGGTGCGCGCTGCCCGAAACGCCGCGATGGCCTCTTGCGCATCAGCGGCCGCGTAGTCGCGTTGCTTTTCCAGCACGTAGCCGTCCAGTGATTCCAGCACGGGGCTGGCCTCTGACAAGGTGCGCTGAAACCGCACGTGATAGCCGTCAATCTCGATGTCCCTGATGTGGCAGATCTGCGCGAGGGCCGTGAAGTTTTCGCTCGGAATGCCTTCCCACGACGGCGGCGTCCAGCGCTTGTGGCTTTCAGGAATCGCGTCGTAGAACTGCTCCAGCTGGCGCGGAAAATCCGCCATGGCCTGGAGCGTTGCGGGGTTCAGGGGCAGCGCAGGGCTCATCAGCCGGCCTTGCGCAGCGAAGGCCACAGCACCGCCTGCGCCACGATCACGTTCTCGCCATTGAAGGTCGCCGCCGGCGAGCCGTAAAGCTCGTAACCCATGGCAAGCACCTCACTCACCCGGCGGCAAAAGCTCGCGTCATCCGGGCCGGTAAGGAGCCTGTAGGTGGGAAGACCGTCGGGGGGCGTGGTGGCGGGTGATGTCATGGCGGCAAGCGGCTGATGAACGGAGGGCGATATTACCGTGTCCGTGCAGATGCTGCAGGTGTTGTTGGTCGTGACCGCGGAGGTAGTGCGCGCCGACACGCAGGATCCGGGCGCCCGCCAGCCACCGAAGGCGCTACCCCTATTTGAGCTGCCGCAAGGTTTGCGCTGATTGCGTTGACGGCTGGGCCGCATTTGCGCCAGATCAAGCCGCCCAACGGGCCGTAYGGCTCCAATCAATGACGGGAATGTTCCCGTCTCTTCTGTTACTTACCCATGAAAAAGCAAATCATTGCCGCCGCTGCCCTCTGCACCCTTTTGTCGGGTGCCGCTTTTGCCCAAACCGCTGAAGGCCCCTGGCTGGTCCGAGCGCGCGCCGTCCACCTGGACAGCGCCAACGGTGACAGCACCGGCCTCGGGCTGGCCATCAACAACAAGTGGATGCCGGAGTTCGACATCAGCTATTTCCTCAACCCCAACTTCGCAGTCGAGCTGGTGCTGACGGTTCCGCAAAAGCACACGCTGTCGTCCCGCGGCACCGCCATCGGCAGCTTCAAGCACCTGCCGCCCACGCTGATGGCGCAATACCACTTCGACTCGCTGGGTGCGGGCGCCTTCAAGCCCTATGTCGGCGCGGGCGTCAACTACACCCGCTTCAGTGCGGTCAGCCTGCCGGCTGGCGTGGACATCAAACGCAGCAGCTGGGGCCCGGCGTTGCAGGTCGGTGTGGACATTCCCCTCGGCAAGCAGCTGTCCCTGAACTTCGACCTGAAGAAGGTCTACATCCGCACCGACGTGTCTGCGGGTGGCGCCAATATCGGCACGTTCAAGGCCGACCCGGTGTTGTTGGGTGTGGGGCTTGGCTGGCGGTTTTGAGCAGAAAAGGGTGAGACGCCCAAACTTGCGCGTCTCTTCTCGCGGGCGCTTGCGGCGGCGCGGGTTCAGGCCTTCGCCATCCCCGGCAATGCCATCACACGCCCCGGCGCCGGCATGCCGGTAAACGCAAAGTCGACTTCCGGCACGCGCCCGCTCACGATGTCCGCAATCGCCGCGCCCGAGCCGCAGGCATGCGTCCAGCCCAGCGTGCCGTGGCCCGTGTTGAGGAAGACATTGGAGGCCTTGCTTTTGCCGATGTAAGGCACATTGCTCGGCGTGGCCGGCCGCAGGCCCGTCCAGAACTGCGCGCCCTCGCCATCCGTCATCTCGGGAAAGAGCTGCTTCACACGGCGCACGATGGCGTTGCAGCGCACCAGGTTCAGCTCGGTGTTGTAGCCGTTGAGCTCGGCCGTGCCGGCAATGCGCAAGCGGTTGCCAAAACGCGAGAACACCAGCTTGTACTCGTCATCCGTCAGGCTCACCTGGTACGACGCCGCCTCGTTGATCACGGGCAAGGTGACCGAGTAACCCTTGGCCGGGTAGATGCGCAGGCTTTGCCCCAGCACCTTGGCCCACTGCGCGCTGAAGGCGCCCAGGCACATCACATACGCGTCGGCTTTCAGCATCTCGACCTTGCCACCGGCCTCGCCGCTGCCCATCGCCACCTGCACGCCGTTCAGCCGCCCCTGCGCGGCGTCCAGGCCCAGCACCGTCGTGTTGTACAAAAATTTCACACCCGCCTGCTCGCAGCGCATAGCCAGCGCGGCGGTAAACGCGCGGGCGTCGCCTGACTCATCGCTGGGCGTCATGCTGCCGCCCACGATGCTGCCGCGGCATTGCGCCAGCGCGGGCTCAATCGCCACACACTCGTCGGCCGTCTTCATGTTGAGTTCGCAGCCGTGCTCGCGCATGATGCGCGCGGGCTCCTGCGCCGCGTCGTACTCGGCCTGGCTGGTGTAGAAGTGCAGGATGCCTTTGGTCTGCGCGTTGTACAGCAGGCCCAGCTCGGCGCGCAGTTTTTGCAGCGCGCCACGGCTGTACATGCCCAGGTTCACGATCTGCTTGATGTTTTGTGCCGTGCGCGCCGGCGTGCAGTTGCGCAAAAACTCCAGCCCCCACAGCCACTGGTTCACATCGGCGCGCAACCTGAAGAGCAGCGGTGCGTCTTCACGCGCCAGCCATTGCAATACTTTCAGCGGCGCACCCGGGTTGGCCCAGGGCTCCGCGTGGCTCACGGATATTTGCCCGCCATTGGCAAAGCTGGTTTCCATCGCGGCCGCGTTGCGGCGCTCCACCACCGTCACCTCATGGCCGCGTTGCGCCAAATACCAGGCCGTGGTGATACCCGTGACACCAGCCCCCAAAACCATGACTTTCATGGCGATTCCTTTTCATTCAAGCAGAACATTGCAGTTGCGCAAGTGCTGCGGTACCTTGGGGTTGCTTGAATCAAAAAAGAAACGTGGCAACCGCCAAGCCATCACATGCTTGCGGCCGCTTCCACTGTCCTTGTTACCTGAGAGATTCAGCCGGTGCTTTTATGTCGATGACAAGCTTCGGCTTTGCTCCTTCGGTGCGCTGCACCTTGCGTGCGGCGTCTCTCCAGACGGCTGTGTGTTCCGGGCAGTACGGGACCTGAGCGATTATGGAAGTTTGCGCCTTCGGTGGCTGCCTTTGGGGCAGCGCTCTCCTGCTTGAACGGGTTTGAATTTACCACCGAAGCCTGTTTTGCCAAGCGTGAATAG
>NZ_JBFUAZ010000415.1:0-3881 GCF_056406035.1 Polaromonas sp. P1_E1_2
CTGAAGTGCCGCAAATCTGGCAATGGGATGACCACGAGGTGGCCAATAACTGGTCTGACTCCAAAGACTTCGGTGCCGACAAGCGTTACACCGAAAAGAATGTGCCCTTGCTGGTGGCGCGCGCCACCCGGGCCTTTCATGAATTTGCGCCCATACGCCGTACCGCCGACGTGGAGAGTGAGCGTGTGTACCGCCATTTGCCCCAAGGCCCCCTGCTGGACATGTTTGTGGTCGACATGCGCAGCTATCGCGGTCCCAACAGCCATAACCTGCAAACCAGCGAAACCGAAGAAAGCGCCTTTATGGGCCGCCCTCAAGTTGCCTGGCTGCTGGACGGCCTGAAGCGCTCAAAATCGGTCTGGAAAGTGATCGCCGCCGACATGCCCATCAGCCTGCATGTGGACGATGGCAAAGACAGCGACGGCCGCAGCCGCTGGGAAGCCATCGCCAACGGTGACGATGGCGTCCCCCTGGGTCGCGAAATCGAAATTGCGCGCCTGCTGCGCGAGATCAAGCGTGCCGGCATCAAGAATGTGGTGTGGCTGACGGCCGATGTTCACTACACCGCCGCGCATTATTTCGACCCGGCCAAGGCCAGGTTCAATGATTTTTCGCCATTCTGGGAGTTTGTGTCGGGTCCGCTCAACGCCGGTGRATTTGGGCCCAACAAAACCGACGCCACCTTCGGCATGCAGGTGATGTACCAGAAAGCCCCCACCGAAGTGAACGCGCCACCCACCAACGGCATGCAGTTCTTTGGCCAGGTCGACATCGACGCGAAAACCAGGGCCATGACAGTCACCTTGAAAGACCTGGCCGGCGCGTCGCTTTACACCAAGACACTGGCGCCGCAACGCGCCTGACCGGCTGAAACACGAGGCCGCGTCAAAGCCGCGGTAGCGCAGTCAGCTTCGCTGCGTCGGCAGTGCTCTGGTGCACTGGCCGGCAGCAACTGAATGCGTCACTTGCCTTCCATTAACTTCACCAGCGCCCACAACACCCGGTTCGCCGGCGTGGCCACACCCAGCGCTTCACCGCGCCTGACGACCAGCCCGTTGAGGTAGTCGATCTCGGTGGGTTTGCCGCGCGCCAGGTCTTGTGCGGTGGATGACAACTGGTTGGGCATGCTGCCGGCCAGCTTGTCCACGGCCAGGTGCATGTCGCCCTGCACCTGCACGCCTTCGGCCTCTGCCACGGCCAGGCATTCGGCCACCACGTCGCGCATGACGTCTTTCACGCCCTCGCCCTGCACGGTTTTGCCGTACGGCAGCTGCGCGATGGCCGAGACGGCGTTGTAAGCGCAGTTGAGGATGAGTTTGGCCCACAACGCGCCGCGCACATTGCTGGAGATTTCAACCGGCACACCGGCTGCGATGAAGGCCTGGGCCACGGCCTCGCTCCGGCTGGCCGGCTCAATCACCAGCTCGCCGCGGCCGTGGTGCCTGACGTGGCCGGGGCCGGCCATTTCGGTAGCGACGTACACCACGGCGGCAGCCACTGCATGCTGCGGCAGCACAGTGCGCAGGCGGTCGGCGTTGTCGACGCCGTTTTGCAGGCAGAGCACCAGCGCATCCGGCGCCAGGTGCGGCCGGATCAATGCACCGGCCGCTTCGGTGTCGGTGGACTTCACGCAGAACAGCACCAGGCCGGCGCCCTGCACGGCGGTGGGTTCGCTGCTGGCGGCCAGGCGCACGTGTTCGTCGAAAGTGCGGGTTTCCATGTGCAGGCCGTCACTCTGAATGGCGTCAGCATGCCGGGGCCGGGCGATCAGCACCACGTCAAGCCCCGCACGGGCCAGCATGCCGCCGTAATAACAACCAACGGCGCCTGCGCCCATCACGGCGGCTTTGAGGGATTGGGTCATGGGTGTCTTTGCCTTCAATGAGATACGGAAACGGAAGGGGAAACGTAAAAAGGAATTGTGGGCGAAGTCTGCCGCCCTTGCCGGCGACCGGGCCTCTTAGCCCGGGCCGCCGGTAAAGCGCCGGGCCAGTTGGTCGCGCTCGAAGGCCTCGACCACAAAATCGATGAACACCCGCGTCTTGACAGGCATCTGGCTGCGCGTGGCGTAGTAAATCGAGATCACGCCGGCATCGACATACCACTGCGGCAGCACCCTGACGAGTTCACCGCGCTCCAGCAAAGGCAGTACATCGGGCAAAGCCACGAGCGTCACGCCCAGGCCCAGCAACGCTGCCGCGCGCATGGCCGTCGGGTCGTTCACCACCACCGAATCCATGAAACCTGCCGGAACTTCCGCGCCGGCCGCATTGCGCATGACCCACTGGCGAACCCGGCCCGTTCCGCTGGAACGCAGGGCGATGCCTTTGAGCCCGGCCAGGCCCGCGGGGTCGGCCGGGGCCTGCTGGCCTGCCATATAGGCGGGCGATGCCACGGCGACCAGGTGGATCGGGGCCAGTGCGCGCGACACCACGCCTGGCGACAGCTCAAAGCCGCCGCCGATGGCCGCGTCATACCCCTCGGCGATCAGGTCGACCGGGCGGTTTTCAAAGTACCAGTCAGGACGTATGAGCGGATAACGGTCCAGGAAGGCCGGCAGCARCGGCACGATGTAGTCGATGCCAAAGGTGGGCGACATGCTGACCTTGAGTTGACCTGCGGGGGCGCCGCTGTCGCTGGAGATGGCCGCGATGGCGGACTGCAGCGCGTTGAGGTTGCCGCTGATCGAGACCAGGAAGCGTTCACCGGCTTCGGTCAGCGTGAGTTTGCGGGTCGAGCGCTGAAACAGTCGCACGCCCAGGTTTCGCTCCAGCATGGCGACGTTGCGGCTGACGGCGGCAGGCGTCAGGGCCAAGCGCCGTGCCGCCTCAGAAAAGCTGCGGCCTTCGGCGCTGCGAATAAACGATTCGAGGTTGGCCAGGGTTTCCATTTCCCCATCTTAAAGCAATGATTGAAAATAATTCAATCAATTACCTGCTTATCAAAAGGCAATCAAAAACCCATCATTCACCCATCAACAACCAAGGAGTGAATTTATGTCTACCCCCTCAACCCCATCCAGCACCCCCAGCATCGGGATCATCGGTGCCGGCGCCATCGGCACGGCATTTGCCAAAACCCTGGCCCGCCAGGGCATCCATGCCACGCTGTCCAACAGCCGCGGCCCGGACTCGCTCAAAGACATCGTGCGCGAACTCGGCCCCACCATCCACGCCGGCACCGTCAAGGAAGCCGCCACAAAAGACATCGTGCTGGTGGCCGTCAACTGGGGCCGCCTGCCTGAAGCGCTGGCCGGTTTGCCCAACTTTGGCGGCCGTGTCGTCATTGACGCCAACAACGCGGTCGAAGGCCCTCCTCTCCGGCCCGTTGAGTTGAACGGCCGCGCCTCCAGCGAAGTGTTTGCCGAGCTGGTGCCCGGCGCGCGCGTGGTGAAGGCCTTTAACCACCTGGTCGCCCAGTTGCTGGCCACTGACCCCGCCGACCAGGGCGGCAAACGCGTGCTGTTTTTCTCGGGCGACGACGCCAAGGCAAAGGCGACCGTGGCGGCACTGATCAGCCAGCTCGGGTTCTCGGGAATCGACCTCGGCACTTTGGCCGTGGGTGGACGCCTGGCGCAGTTTCCCGGCGGCCCGCTGCCCATTCTCAACCTGGTGCAGTTCGGGTGAAGCCGCAGCAATCGCTATCAAATCAATAGCTGCTTGCGCTCGTCTCTATTGGCCTGCAGCCCGTTTTGACACTCAAAAAAGGCCTTTCGAGGCCTTTTTTTGGGGTGTTTCAGGCCCGCGGCAGCGTGATCCGGGCGCAGAGGCCCCCGCCGTCGGCAGGCAGCAGCTCAAACTTGCCGCCGTGCGCGCGCACGATGCGGTCCACGATGGCCAGGCCCAGCCCGGCGCCCGGCGGGCCGGTGCGTGTGCTTTCAG
>NZ_JBFUAZ010000416.1:0-3877 GCF_056406035.1 Polaromonas sp. P1_E1_2
ATTTAAGCGGTACCAAACTGGTGCTGGCCGGCTTTGTCATTTAAGCGGTACCAAACTGGTGCTGGCCGGCTTTGTCGCCGCCCTGGCGCTCATGCTCGTGGCTGCGGGTCTCTATCACTGGGTGTTCCTCAAGGGAGCGCGGGAAGGCTGGCCGGTCGTCGGCTCGCTGGTCAAGCTCATGGTCAAGGACGAATTCGACCAGCGTGACCGCTTTATGCGTGAAAACCTCGATGTCATGGCCAGGCGGGTCGGTGAAATGCAGGCCAAGATGATGCAGCTCGAAGCGCTCGGCGAGCGGGTGTCGGGCCTGGCAGGGGTCAGCCCGAATGACATCAAGGTGACGCCTGGCCGCGGCGGCGTGCTGGTGGCGGGTCCTTCGCTGACCATGGAAGAGCTGCAAGCTACCCTGGCTGACCTGGACAAACTGACCGACCAGCGCGTGGATCTCATGACCGTGATGGAGTCGCGCCTCTTCGACCAGAAGATCAAGAAAATGATGGTTCCCACCCAGGAGCCGGTGGCCGGTGGCAATCTGGGCTCACCTTTCGGCTGGCGCATTGACCCGATGAACGGACGCTCCGCCTTGCACACCGGCCTGGATTTCCCGTCCGAGCCGGGTACCGCGATTCTTGCCGCCGCAGGCGGTGTGGTCGTCACGCAGGAATACCACCCCGCCTACGGCAACATGGTGGAAATCGACCACGGCAACGAACTCGTCACACGCTACGCCCATGCGTCCCGCGTGCTGGTCAAAAAAGGCGACCTGATCAAGCGCGGCCAGAAGATTGCAGAAGTGGGCACCACGGGCCGTTCCACCGGTCCGCACCTGCATTTCGAGGTGCTGGTCCAGGGCGTCTTTCAGGACCCGCAAAAATTCCTGACCRCAGGGCAAAAACTGCCCGGGCCCACGGTGGCAGCGGTTTCTCCGCGGCCGGCTGTGCCGGCTCCCCAGCTGCCGCGCCCCCACTAGGCGCTTGCCGCTGCCGTGCCACGTGCACGGCTTTTGGCTTGYCGCTGCGGTTTTACGGCGGCGGGCCATGCGACTCCCTTGGCAGAGTTAAAATCAGGGGTTTGGGCCCAGTTGAAGTAACTGTTGGCGCCCACACCTAGGTTCCGTACACAAAAAGGGATTTCGGCCGCATTGCCTAGCTCGCGGGAGCGGTCAAAGGCGGCCTCGCATTTATGGCTTCCAACATCCTGACCAAAATTTTCGGCAGCCGCAACGACCGCCTGCTCAAAACCTACCGCAAAACCGTAGAACGCATCAATGCGCTGGAACTCGAGTATGAGAAGCTGAGCGACGACCAGCTGCGCACCAAAACCCAGGAATTCAAAGACCGGGTGACCGCAGGCGAAGAACTCGATGCCATTCTTCCTGAAGCTTTTGCCGTGGTCCGGGAGGGCAGCAAACGCGTCATGAAGATGCGTCACTTTGATGTGCAACTGCTGGGCGGCATGTCGCTGCACAACGGCAAGATTTCCGAAATGCGCACCGGCGAGGGCAAGACCCTCACCGCCACGCTGCCGGTCTACCTCAACGCGCTGACCGGAAAAGGCGTGCATGTGGTGACAGTCAATGACTACCTGGCCAGCCGCGACGCGCGCTGGATGGGCAAGCTCTACAACTTTCTGGGCCTCACCGTCGGCATCAACCTGCCCAACATGTCGCGCGAGGAAAAGCAGGCGGCCTACGGCTCCGACATCACCTACGGCACCAACAACGAATWCGGCTTYGACTACCTGCGCGACAACATGGTCTACGAGGTGGCAGACCGCGTGCAGCGCGGCCTGAATTACGCCATCGTTGACGAGGTCGATTCGATCCTGATCGACGAAGCCCGCACGCCGCTCATCATCAGCGGCCAGGCTGAAGACCACACCGAGATGTACCTGGCGATGAACAAGGTCGTGCCCTTGCTGACGCGCCAGGAAGGCGAAGCCGATCCGCGCACCGGCGAAGGCGTGACCAAGCCCGGTGACTACACCATCGACGAGAAAACCCATCAGGTCTTCCTGACCGAGCAGGGTCATGAGAACGCCGAACGCCTGCTGTTCAACCTGGGCCTGATTCCGGAAGGCGCCACGCTGTACGATCCGGCCAATATTTCGCTGATGCATCACCTGTATGCAGCGCTGCGCGCCAACCTGCTCTACCACCGCGACCAGCACTATGTGGTGCAGGACGGCGAGGTCGTGATCGTTGACGAATTCACCGGCCGCCTGATGTCGGGCCGCCGCTGGAGCGACGGCCTGCACCAGGCTGTCGAAGCCAAGGAAGGCGTGCAGATCCAGGCTGAGAACCAGACGCTGGCCTCCATCACCTTCCAGAACTATTTCCGCCTGTACAGCAAGCTGGCCGGCATGACCGGAACGGCCGACACCGAAGCCTACGAATTCCAGGAAATCTACGGCCTCGAAACCACTGTCATCCCGCCCAACCGCGTCAGCCGCCGCGACGACCAGCTGGACCGCGTCTACAAGACTACCCGCGAGAAGTACGAAGCTGCGATCAAGGACATCCGTGAATGCTATGAGCGCGGCCAGCCCGTGCTGGTCGGCACGACGTCGATTGAGAACTCCGAAATCATCGACCAGTTGCTGATCAAGGAAAACCTGCCGCACCAGGTGCTCAACGCCAAGCAGCATGCCCGCGAAGCCGACATCATTGCCCAGGCCGGGCGGCCGAAAATGATCACCATTGCCACCAACATGGCGGGCCGCGGCACCGACATCGTGCTGGGCGGTAATGTTGAAAAATTGATTGAAGCGGTTGAAACGGACGAGTCGCTCGATGTAGCGGCCAGGGAGGCGGAAATCACCCGTCTGCGCACGGTCTGGAAAGAAGAGCACGAGCAGGTTACCTCCCTGGGCGGCTTGCGCATCATCGCGACCGAACGTCATGAATCGCGCCGTATCGACAACCAGCTGCGCGGCCGTTCGGGCCGCCAGGGCGACCCCGGTTCATCGCGCTTTTACCTGAGCCTGGACGACCCGCTGATGCGCATCTTCGCGGGCGACCGCGTCAAGGCCATCATGGAGCGGCTCAAGATGCCCGACGGCGAGGCGATTGAGGCGGGCATCGTGACCCGCAGCATCGAGTCGGCCCAGCGCAAGGTCGAGGCGCGCAACTTCGACATCCGCAAGCAGTTGCTGGAATATGACGACGTGGCCAATGACCAGCGCAAGGTGATTTACCAGCAGCGCAACGACATCATGGATGCGGCCAACCTGCAGGCGCAAATCGCTTCACTGCGCGAGGGCTGTTTCACCGACCTGGCGCGGCAGTACGTGCCGGTTGAAAGCGTTGAAGAGCAGTGGGACATCGCCGGCCTCGAGAATGTGCTGCGCGACGAGTGGCAGATCGAGTTGCCCCTGCGCCAGGAGCTGGAGGCAGCGACCGCCATCACCGACGACGAAGTCGTGGAAAAAGTCATCGCCGCGGCCAACGTCGCATTCGCCGACAAGGTCGAAAAGATCGGCGAAGAAAACTTCACGCAGTTCGAACGCATCGTCCTGCTGCAAAGCATCGACAGCCACTGGCGTGAACACCTGAGCGCCCTTGACTACCTGCGCCAGGGCATTCACCTGCGCGGCTATGCGCAGAAGCAGCCCAAGCAGGAATACAAGCGCGAAGCCTTTGAACTCTTCGGCCAGTTGCTGGACAGCGTGAAGAACGAGGTCACCAAGGTGCTGATGACGGTCAAGGTCCAGTCGGGCGAACAGCTGGAGCAGGCCGCCGAGGAACTGGAAAACCGGGCCGAGAACATCACCAACGTCACCTACACCGCGCCCACTGAAACCGGTGAGGTGGAAACGACGCTGGACAGCGAATCGCAGCGCCGTGCGTCGTCCATACCGGCCGACGAAGTGCCGCGTG